>NZ_JBIALO010000010.1:0-130619 GCF_042873595.1 Streptomyces sp. NPDC004629
CCCTCGCACCGGCCGCGCCCACCGCCCCCGCCCGGGCGTGCCCGGGCCCGGGGGGGGGGGGGGGGGGGGGGCCCCCCCCGCCCCCCCGCCCCCGCGGGGGGGGGGGGGGGGGGGGCCCCCCCCCCCCCCCCCCCGACCCTTGTGGGAGCGCTCCCAGGCGACCATGATGCCGGAATGGCTTCGTCTCCCGTCGTACGCCCCTACCGTCCCGCCGACCACGATGCCGTCGAGGACATCTGCGTCCGCACCGCACACCTGGGCCAGGACAGCCGCCCGCACTACACGGACCCGGCGATCTTCCCCGCGACCTTCGCGGCTCCCTACCTCCGTCTGGAACCGGAGTCGGCCTTCGTGCTCGACGACGGCGCGGGGCGCGCGGTGGGCTACATCCTCGGCACCGCCGACACACCCCGCTTCGTCAAGGAGTTCCGTGCCCTGTGGCTGCCCGGCATCGCCGACCGCCACCCCGAGCCCGTCGGGGCACCGAGCACCCCGGACGCGGAGATCGTCCGGCTGCTGCACCACCCGGAGCGGATGATCGTCCCTCAGGTCGCCGCCTATCCCGCCCATCTGCACATCGACCTGCTGCCGGCCTGGCAGGGCCACGGCCACGGCCGCGCGCTGATGACGGCCTTCCTGAGGGCCCTCGGGCACCGAGGCGTCCCGGCCGTCCATCTGTGCATGGTCACGGCCAACACCGCGGCCCGGGCCTTCTACGGCCGGCTGGGCTTCCACGAGATCCCCGTACCCGACCCGGGTCCGGTCAGCTATCTGGGCCGGACGACTGAAGTGCCGCTGCCGTAGGCGCGGTTGGGCCCAGCCGGGCGGTGCGGGCCGCCGTCAGGGCCTGGCCGGCGATGACGTCGGCCTGCCTGAACAGCGCGGCGTCGGACCGGGCGCGGGCGCCGATCGCGTTGTTCCACTCGACGCCCTCCAGCGGAATGCCGCACGCGAACAGCCGGTCGGAGGCGACCCCGTCGGCGTCCCGCACCCGCAGCCGGGCCGGTTCCACATCGAGGGCGCCGCTGGGCCCGCCGCGGCCTGCGTCCGTGCCATGGAGCCGGGCCAGCCCCGAGTCGAGCAGCGAGCGCAGCAGCGGGTCGGCCGTACGGGACGCGTCGGCACCGGGCAGCCAGGCGTCGATCAGCGCACGTGCCTCGACCGGTGCGCCGGGCACGGTCGCCGAGACCGCCGTGAACACCCCGGCGTCCATACGGACTTCGGGCCGGGCACCGAGGAAGGACACCACCCCCGCCTCGCTCAGCGCCAGCAGTTCGGCGATTCGGGACGGCGGCGGCCCGCTCGACAGATGCGCGCCGAACGCCCGGAACCAGGACAGGGCCGCGCGGGTGTCACCCCGCAGTGCACCGGCCGCCACCAGTCGCCGTACCGGGCCCTTGACCGCGGCCACGGCGGACGCGGCCGCCTTCAGCGGGGCGGCCGCCGGATCCAGGGCCTCGGCCAGGTCGGCACGCAGGTGCCCGCGCATCCAGGTGTCGAACTCCTGCCGTGACGCGAACTGCCGCGCGGCCAGCGGCCGGTCGAGGTCGCGCAGGTCGAACCGGTCGCCGGGATCGGCGAAGGCCCCGGTCAGCAGGTCCGCCTCGGCCGCCGACCGGTAGGGGGCCGCGAGGTACCGGTCCAGGAACTCCCGCGGCGGCAGCGCGCACCTGCCGGGAAAACGGCGCAGCAGCACCTCGTACCAGGCGTGACCCGCTTCCTTGGCGATCAGCGGCCACACATCGTCCGTGAAGGAGACCGAGCCGGGCCCGCGGGCGAGCAGCCGCCGCACCGCCGCGTCGTCGAGGACCCGCCTGCGGTGGCCGGCCGGCATCGTGCCGGGCGCGTGGCCACGCGCCAGATAGGGCACGCCGCGCCCGGAACCCGCGTACACCCGGGGTTCCCGGCCGGACGGCAGATAGCGCAGCAGGCCGTGCTCCCGCGGTGCGAACCGTCCGCCGCGGCCCGTCGTGAGCAACGTGATCTGGTCGAAGAAGTTCAGGGCGAGCCCGCGCATCAGCACCGGTTCCCCGGCGGGCACGGCATCCAGGTCGCTCTCGTGCGCCTGCCCGGGCGGCACGTGGATCAGGCCGTGGGCCGCGGCGTGGGCCGCGAGGGCCGTCTCCTCGGATCCGGGCAGCACCTCGGTGTGCCCGGTGGCGAGCACCACCGCGTCGGCGGTGAGGCCGCCGCCCGCGGCCAGCGTGAGCCGCAGCCGTCCGCCGGGCTCAGCGGCCAGCGCCACCGCCCGGTCCGGGTGGTGGATCACCCGCACCCCGGGCGGCGGATCGGCGACGATCCGCCGGTACGCCCAGGCCAGGTAACGGCCCATCAGGGCGCGCGCCGGATAGGTGTGCGGGGCCAGGCCCGGGGCGTGCTCCGCGGACCACTCCAGCAGCGAGGGGCCCTGGGCCGGCGGGCCCGCCATGCGCACACTCGCGTCGGGGAACGCGGTGGCGTGCCCGGCGAGGGTGTTCATCAGCAGCGACTCCGGCTGGCCGGGCGCCCAGACCCGGCCGGCCCCCGGGACGTGCGGCTCGATCACATGGACGTCGACGCCGAGCGGGCCGGTGCCGTCAAGGCCGTGTCCTGCGTCGCCGCCGCCGTCGTCCGCACCGGCGCGCAGGCGGGCCAGCAGCCGTTCCAGCACGGCCGTGCCGCGCGGTCCCGCGCCGATGACCGCGACCGCCGGGCGCCCGGCATCCGGCGATCGGCCAGGGCCGGGGTGCGGGGAGGTCACGCCGCCTCGCCCCAGATCTCGCCCAGCACCCGCATCAGGTTGCCGGCGAGCACCTTGCGCAGGTCGTCCTCGCCGTAGCCGCGCCGCGCCAGTACGTCCGTGATGACGGGCAGGTCGGCCGGGGTGCCCATGCCGACCGGGTGGATCAGGTCGAGGTTCAGGCTGTCGTCGACGATCGGGATCTCCGGGTAGAGCCGGCGCACCCGGGCCATGCCCTCCTTGGAGTACTTGCGTTCGTCGCCGACGTCGGTGCCGATGATCACGTGGTCGATGCCCACCAGGTCGACGAGGTGGTCGATGTTGTCGGCGAACGTCTCCGGTCCTGTCGGGCCCTTCAGGCCGTCCGGGCTGAGGAACCCGGACTTCGCGGCGAGGCCGAACGCCCCGCCGCGCGCGGCGAGTTCCCGCACGACCCGGTCGCTCTTGTTGCGGGGGCTGTCCACGAAGCGGGTGAGCCCCGCGTGGGTGACCAGCACCGGTTTCTCGGAGAGTTCGATGGTCTCCAGGGTGGACCGCTCACCGGTGTGGGACAGGTCCAGCGCGATGCCGAGCCGGTTGCACTCGCGGACCAGCGACCGTCCGAACCGGCTGAGTCCGCCGTTGGCCGTCTCCCCGCTGCCGTCCCCGGCGAAGTTGCGGTTCTGGTACGTCAGTCCGAGGAAACGCAGCCCGAGCTGGTGCAGCGCCTCCAGCCGCCACAGCTCGTCCCCTATCGGCCTGCTGTCCTCGAAGCCCACGAACCAGGCGACCGAACCGTCCTGCTTGGCCCGGCGCACATCGGCGAGAGTGCGGCCCTGGAAGACCCGCCCGTCCGTCTCCGCAAGCCGGCGCTGCCAGCCGACGATCGAGGCGACGGCGGCGTCGTAGCCCTGGGAGACGACCGTGGCGTGGTTGAACGCGGTCACCCCGGAGGCGGCCAGCTTGCCGAGGTACGTCTCGTCCGCCCACGACAGCGGGGTGCAGTCGAGCGCGTTGAAGACGATGCTCTCGCGGTGCAGCGCCGCGGGGTCGAAGGACGGGGCGGGTGCGATGGACACATGACCTCCAAGGACGGGAAGCGGACGAGGGGTTGGGCGGCACCGGCCGGGGGCGTCGGCGCGGGCACCGGTGGGGGAGGCGGGCAGGCGCCGGTCACGAGCGCAGACTGCGCCGCAGCCCGAGGCTGCGCTCGACGACCACCACGGCCGCGACCGACAGCAGCACCAGGCAGACGGACAGCGCGGCGATCGACGGATCGCTGCGGTACTCCACGTACTGGAGCACCGCCACCGGCAGCGGCCTGGTGTTCTGCCCGGAGACGAACAGCGAGATCACCGTCTCGTCGAAGGACAGCAGGAAGGCGATGATGGCGCCGGAGACCAGTCCGGGCAGCGCGGCAGGCAGCGTCACCCGCCGCAGCACCGTGAACCGGCCGGCGCCCAGGGTGCGGGCCGCCTCCTCGGCGCGTGGATCGGCCCCGGCGAGCGCCGCCGACACGGTCCGCACCACATAGGGGACGGTCACTCCCAGGTGGGCCAGGATCAGCCCCCAGTAGGTGTCGGTCAGCGGGATCGGCGCGAACAGCACCAGCAGCGCGAGGCCGAGCACGATGTGCGGCACCAGCAGCGGCGACAGGAAGGCCGACTCCACCGCGCCCCGGCCCCGGAACCGCAGCCGGGTCAGGGCCAGCGCGGCCGGCACCCCGGTGACCAGGGCGAGCAGGGTGGTGACAGCGGCGGTGACGGCGCTGACCCGGATGCCGGAACGGAAGTCCGCGTTGGCGAAGACCTGCCGGTAGGCGTCGAGGGTGAAGCCCTCGGGCGGAAAGCGCAGATAGGTGGAGTCGTCGAAGGACTCGATGAGCACCACGATGATCGGGGCGAGCAGAAACAGGTACAGGACGGTCAGCAGCGCGGCCCGCAGGATCCGCCCGGCCGGGTGGGACTTCACCGCGAGCCTCCCTTCTCACCGGTGAACCGGCGTTCAAGGGCGCGCTGTGCACGCTGGTACAGGACGATGACGATGCCGAAAAGCACCAGCAGCACAACCGAGAGGACCGCGGCCGCCGGCCAGTTCAGCGCGGTGATCGCCTCGTCGTAGATCTCGGTGGCCAGCACGAAGACCCGGCCGCCGCCGATCAGCCGCGGGGTGATGTATCCGCTGAGGCTGAGCACGAACACCAGGAGCGCCGCGGTCAGCACCCCGGGCAGGGTCAGCGGGAGCACCACCCGGCGCAGCACCTGGAACCGGTTCGCGCCGAGCGAGGCGGCGGCCCGCTCCAGTTCGGGCTCCAGCCGGCCGAAGCCGCTGATCATGGCGAGGATCGCGAACGGCATGTAGATCTCCACGGACGCGATGACCACGCCGGTCATGTTGTTCGCCAGCGGCAGCGGGCCGTCGGTGAGGGCGAGCGCCTGCAACGTCTTGTTGACCAGGCCCTGGTTGCCGAGGATCGCCATCCAGCCGAAGGTGCGGGCCACCGAGGAGATCAGCAGCGGCGCCACGGCGAGCGCCATCAGCAGGCTCCGCCACCGGCTCGTGGTCCGGGCCAGGAACAGGGCCAGCGGGTAGGCCAGCAGCAGCGTGAACACCGTGACCAGTACGCCGAGTTGGAGGGTCTGGCCGATGACCTTCCAGTAGTGGCCGTCACCGAGCACCTGGGTGAACGTGCCGAAGGTGAGGGTCTGCCGGATGGCGCCGCCGTCCAGCGGTTCGTTCAGCGCCATGCGGACGACCCACACCAGCGGCATGGCGTAGGTGAACAGCAGGGCGAGGGCGCCCGGGGCCAGCAGCATCAGGGCGGTACGGCCGGTACGCGGCCCGCGCGGCGCCCGCGCACCGTCCCCCGGTGCGCCGCCCGGCGCCGCCGTCCGAGGTTCGCCCTTCGGGCCGGGGACGGCGCCCCCGGCCGCCGTTGCCGTGCCGCTCACTGCGTCACCCCGCGCGGTGCGGCCGGGGCGGCGTCCGCCGCGCCCACGGCCGCATCGGCACCGCTCTCGTCGTCCCCGGCCGCGTCGACCAGCCGGGCGGCCGAGGCGTCCCAGGTCAGCAGCACCTCGCTGCCCGGTGCGTGCGCGGCCTCGGGACCGGCCGGCCGCTCCACGTCCAGCACCGGTCCTGCCGCGCCGACGCGGACCCGGTAGGCCACGCTCTCACCGCTGTACCCGGCGCCGAGCACCGTGCCCCGCACCGGCGCCGCGGGCGAGCCGTCCGGGACGCCGTCGGCGGGGCCGATCGCGGGGGCCGGGGCCAGCGCGATCCGGTGCGGCCGCAGCAGGACCGCCGCCCGCGCCCCGGCCGGGCGCGGCTCCCCGAGCGCGGGCACCCGGCCCACACCCGGCAACTCCACCACGGTGCGCGCCCCGTCGGCGCCCGCCACGGTGCCCTCGATCAGATTGGCGCGGCCCACGAACCGGGCCACGAACCGCCCGGCCGGGCGTTCGTAGACGTCCTCCGGGGTGCCGATCTGCTCCAGGCGGCCCTGCGCGAGGACGGCGACCCGGTCGGCCATCGACAGCGCCTCGTGCTGGTCGTGCGTGACGAACACCGCGGTGATGCCCGTCTCCTGCTGGATGCGCCGGATCTCGTCGCGCATCTCCCCGCGCAACTGCGCGTCCAGGTTGGACAGCGGCTCGTCGAGCAGCAGCAGGGTGGGCCGCACCACCAGGGCGCGGGCCAGCGCGACCCGCTGCTGCTGGCCGCCGGACAACTGGGCGATGCGACGGCCGGCGAGATGGCCGAGCCGCACCAGGTCGAGCGCCTCGGCCACCCGGCGGGCCCGCTCGGACCGGGGCACCTTGCGCATCTCAAGCCCGAAGGCGACGTTGCGGGCCACGTCCAGGTGCGGGAAGAGGGCGTACGACTGGAACACCATGCCCATGTCGCGGCGGTGCACCGGGATGCCGGTGATGTCGCGGCCGTCCACCAGGACCCGGCCCGCGGTGGGCGCGACCAGGCCCGCGATCATGCGCAGCGTGGTGGACTTGCCGCAGCCCGAGGGACCGAGCACGGCCAGCATGCTGCCGCGCCGCACGGACAGGTCGATCCCGCGTACGGCCGCGCCGTGCTGCCCCGGGTATGTCTTGGTCAGGCCCTCCAGGGTCAGATGCCCCGCGGGAGACCCGCCGGCCGCCGGGGTCGCGACGGCCGGAGCCGTCGGCTCAGCCACCGATGACCTCCCGCTTGATGCGGTCGACCCAGGCGGTGTAACGGCTCGTCATCCAGCTCCAGTCGACCGGGATCTGCCGCTTCTGCTGCTCGGCGGAGGCCGTGGTCCGCTCCGCCGCCTCGCCCTTGAGCTTCGCGTTGCGGTTGACCGGCGCGTAGTACGCGTCGTCGTCGAACGCCTTCTGGGCCTCGGCGCCGATCGCGTAGTCGATGAACTTCTGCGCGGCCTCGGTGTGCGCGGAGTTCGCGACCAGGTTGATCGTGTTGATCTGCTTGACCGTGCCCTCCTTGGGCAGCACCGGCTGGACCACACCGCCGGAGGAGTCCTTGTAGAACTGGCCGCGGGCGTTCCAGCCGACCGCGACGTCGGCCTCGCCGGACTGGACGGCGGTGTAGACGTCGGGCGCGGGCTGCCAGGTCTCCACGGACGGCGACAGCTCCTTGAGCCGGCCGATCGCCGGGTCGATGTCCTTTTTGTAGTCCGCGCCGAGGATCTTCTCCAGGGCGACGATCAGCGCCACCCCGCGGGTGTCGGCGATCGGCATGGCCAGCTTGCCCCGGTAGGCCGCGTCCCACAGGTCGTTCCAGCTGGTGGGCGCCTTGTCCACGGCCTTGGAGTTGTACAGGATGGACAGGCTGTCCAGGGTGAGGCCGGGCCCGTAGCCGTCCTTGCTGCGGGCCTCGTCGACCAGTTCGGACAGGTGCGGGACCTGTGCGCTGTCCAGCTTCGCGAACAACCCCTCCTCATTGGCGGTCGGCGCGACCGAACTGTCCATCAGGGCCACGTCCGCGGCGGGGTTCTTCTTGCTCGCCCGCAGCTTGGCCAGCACCTCCGCGGAGTTCTGGATCGGCACATACGTGACGCTGATGTCCGGATTGGCCTTCTCGAACGGCTCGATCACCGTCTTCGTGAACGAGTCCTGGAAGGTGCCGAAGAAGCCCATGAAGGTGATGGTCTGCTTGCCGCCTCCCGCGCCGGAGCCGCCGGAGGCGGGGCCGGCGGAGGTGGCGCAGGACGTCACCAGCAGGGCGGCCGCGGCGACGCCGGCGGCGGTGACGAGGGGGCGGGGGACTGCGGTCATGACAACTCCGGTTTCACGGGGACGCGGGGCGCGTGGGCACTGGTTCACTGGGGCCGGGCGGCGGGGCCGCCGGGCGGGGCAGGCGGGAGCGACGTCCGGTCAGCCGTGCGACGGGGAGCCCGCCGCGGGCGTCGCCGCCGGTGCGGCGGCGGGACCGGACGTCTGCGTACAGGACTCCGGAACGGCGGGCGCGCCCAGGACCTGCATCAGCCGGTTCGCCCAGCCGAACAGCGCCACGCAGTGCACCACGTCCAGCAGGGCGGCGCCGTCGATGCCCGCGGCGCGCAGCGCGGCCACGTCGTCGGTGGTCGCGGCCGGCGGGGTCGCCGTCTGACGTTCCGTGAAGCGGCCGAGGGCGGCCCGGCGCGGATCGCCGGCGAGCGCCGCGGTGCCCTCGTCGAGCACCCGCCGCGCCGCCTCGGGATCGCGGCTGAGCTGGGCGAACTTGCGGCCGTGCACCGACGCGCAGTACACACAGCCGTTGATCCGCGAGACCAGCAGGGTGACCAGCTCCCGCTCCGCCCGGGGCAGCCCGCCCCGGCCGTACATCAGCGCGTTGTACAGGTGGGTGCGGTGGTCGAGCGTGGCCGGATCGTGCAGCAGGGTGCGGTAGTACGGCGAGTCGGCGGACAGCGTGGCGTGGGTGTCGAGCACCGCGCGCTGATCCGCGTCGAGCGCGTCGGCGGGGACCGGTTCGAGCCACGGGACCCAGGTGAGCGCGTCCAGAGTGAAGGGGCGCTCGACGGCGGGCGCGTCCGGCTCGGCCCGGCGTGTGGCCGGCTCGGCGGGGCCGGAGCGGGCGAGCGCGCGGGCGGCGAGCGCGGTGTCGGCGGCCGGGGCGCCGTCGAGCAGGGCCAGGCCCGAGGCGACCCGGGCCTCGTAGGAGACGAACGCCACGATCTGGGCCAGCGCGACGATGTCCGCCGCGGCCAGTCCGACCCGCTCCAGCTCCGCGAGTTCCGCTCGCCCCGCGCGTGCCGGAGCGAGGGTCACGGCCCGGGTGTACGCCCGTACGGCGGCGGCACGCGCGGAGTCCGGCTCACGCGCCCCGTCGGGACTGCGCGGCGCGTAGGAGCGGTAGGCCGCGGCCGGCGCGGGCTGTCCTGACAGCTCCGCGGCCAGGGCAGCGGCCTCTGCCCGCAGCGCGGGGTCGAGCCGGCCCGGGCGGGCGGGGCGCAGGAGCGCGGTACGGGCCGCGTCGGCGTGCGTGCCGACGGCCGGACGGTACCGTTCTTCGTCGCTCAAGGTCACTCCTCCCTCTCCCTGCCCCGCTCGATCGCGTCGCATGCCGGGCCTGCTCCGGGCGCCACCGCCCGGCGGCGACCGGTGTGCGCCGTCCGGCGGGCCCTTCGTCGGGTCCCTCCAGTGACGGGCACGAGATGGCCCGCCATCCGGACACATCGTGGGACGAGCCCGGAGAGCTGCAAGTTAGCCCCGTGCATGAGCCGTGCGCAAAGCCCTGACAGGCGGGAATACCCGGGGCGACGGCTCTCGCGGGCCCGTCCGCCGCCGGATGCGACCGGCCACCTGTTGCATCAGGTGACGCCTCTTCGAACGCCGACCCGCCCCGCACGGCGCATCCGTACCCACCTGATGCAACAGGTTCGGGGTGCGCGGTACGGTCGGGGCGCGGACGGCTGGCGAAAAATCTTCGGTCGGCCCGAAATTTCTCGTATCGTGAAACGATCGTCCAGAAAGTGAGACGCTGTGGTGCGGGTTGCGTCCTACCGCCGGGTCGCCGACGGCCTACGGCGCCGGATCGAGACCGGCGAGTTCCCGCCCGGCGCCCTCCTGCCCTCCCGGGCGGCGCTGGCCGAGGAGTACGACGTCGGCGTGAACGTGGCCGCCGCCGCGGTCCGCCTACTGGTGAGCGAGGGGTTGGCGCGCGGTCGGACCGGTCGCGGGGTGTTCGTGCGGGAGCGCGTCTCCGCCTCCACCATGGCCCGGTCCTGGACCCACGAACGGCTTCAGGGCCGGCTCGCCGTCCACCCGGCCCTGCGCCGCACGGGACCTGTTGTACCCGGCGCGGACGACGGCCCGGGCGCGGGCTCGGAACGCGGAGTGCCCTCCTCCCGCACCGAGGGCGCGAGCCCGGACATCGCCCGTCGACTGTGCCTCCCGCCGGGCGAGCCCGTGATCCGCAGCGAGTACCAGCTCAGCAACGACGGTCTGCCGGCGATGATCTGCGTCAGCTGGGAGCCGCTGGAGATCACCGGTGGCACGCCTGTCTCGCTGCCCGGCGCGGGACCCCTGGCCGGGGGCAGCGTCGTGGCCCGCATGTCGTACATCGGCATCCGGGTCACCCGCTCGACCGAGACCGTCACCGCACGCCTCGCCACAGCGCAGGAGGCCGCCGCCCTGGACCTGGGCCGCGGCGCGGCCGTGGCCGCCATCGAACGCACCTATTACACCGGCGAACGCCCCCTGGAAACAGCCGACTTGGTCATCCCCGGCGACCGCTTCCGCCTGGCCTACGAAATCCCAGCAGAACCACACCATTGACCAGCCGGTGCCGCGCAGAAAGGGGACCAGGGCAGCGCGCCCCAAAGGGGCGCGGGGCTGTGTCACTATGCGGCTCCGCCGCGTGGGCGCGCCCAGCCACCACGCGCCGTTCAGCCGACGGCAGGGCAGCGCCCCAAAGGGGCGCGGGGAACTGCGCGACCAGCCACAATGCACCCGCAGCCGACGGCCGACGTAGCGGGACCCAGCCAACAAGTTCGGGCCGCGTCTGAAACGGAGGCCGAGGGCAGCACCATAAGGGGCGCGGGGAACTGCGCGACCAGCCACCACGTACCCGCAGCCGACCGACGCCCCGCCAAAACGTACCCGCAGCCGACCGACGCCCCACTCACCACGCACCCGCAGATAAACCGACGCCCCCACCCCAGCCACCACCCACCGAAGAGTGAGCCCCCTTGTCGCCGTCCCCGTCGCCCGCCGACTCCCGTAGTCAATCCGCCGCCCACCCTCCCTTCGCTCTGGTCGAAGACCCGGCGCGGCCCGACCGCGAAGCGGAAGGAACGCTGCTCCTCGTCCGCCGCTTCGACACCCCCTTCCTGCTGACCGCCTCCCTCACCGCCGGCGCCGGATCCAGCGAACTCACCCTCGACCGGGGCAAGTTCGGCAAGGGCCGGATCGCCGAGTTCCGCCGGCTGTCCGGCCGGGCCGTCCTCGTCCTGCGGGACAAGCACCGGCTCGCCACCGGCGGCCCGGCCGCCGTCCGCGCGGGCGCCGACTCCTTCGCCCGGTCCGTGATCTGGAGCGCCCCCGTCCTGCGCGAGGACGCCGACGGCGCCCTCGTGGACCCCACCGGCCTCGCCCTGACCGACCTGCACGGCATCGCCGACCTGCTGCGCGAACGCGGCCAGGGCGACTACACCGTGGACCTGGACGCGTCCTACCCGCTCCCCGCGGCGGCGGGCGCCCGCGGCGTCCGACTGCCCGCGCTGCTCACCCTCCGCGGCCCCGGCACCGGTGCCGCGCTGCGCCGGGTCACCCCCGCGCCCGCGACGCTCTCCCTGGTGCAGCAGGTCCATCTCGTGCCGCTGCCCGACCCGCCGCTGACGGCCCGCCCCTACCATCCGGCGTCCGGCGGCTACGGCATAGGCCACGACGACCACGGTGACCGCGCGGCGGACGGCGTCCACGTCATGTTCCAGCCCCGCTTCCGCCTGGAACCGGCCGACCCCGAGGCCGTGTCCGGGCCGGTACGCACACCCCTCGTGTTCCTCGTGGACCCCGCCGTCCCCGAGCCGTGGCGGTCGGCCGTCGTGGAGGGCGGCAACTGGTGGCGGGAGGCGTTCGAGGCCGCCGGGTTCCGGGACGCGTACCGCGTCGAGGTGGCCGCCGAGGACACCGACCTGGACGACCCGGCGCTCAACACCGTCTGGTGGGTGCACCGGGACGGCCGCGGCTGGTCCCACGGCCAGGCCCTGACCGACCCGCGCACCGGCGAGATCCTGCACGGCCGGGTACGGCTCGGCTCCCAGCGCGTGGAACAGGTCACCGCGCTCGCCGAGGCACTGCTCGCCCCCTACGGCCACCCGGACGAGACCGCCCGGCTGGCCGCCGTACGGGAGACGGTCCTCGCCCGGATGCGGCTGCTGGCCGCGCACGAGATCGGCCACGCGCTCGGCTTCATGCACAACTTCGCGAGCACCGGCCACCCGCACCCCTCCGTGATGGACTACCCGCACGCGCATGTCACCGTCGGCCCCGACGGCACCCCCGACCTTTCCCACGCCTACCCCGCCGGGCTCGGGCCCTGGGACCACTTCCTGGTCGCCCACGCCTACGGCCGGTTCGCGGACGAGTCGGGCGACCTCACCGCCGCAGCGGAGGCGGCCGGGCTCGCCCGGCTGCGCCGGGAGGCGGCGGAGCGCGGGCTCGCCTACCTCGCGGACGAGGACGCCCGCGGCCCGGGCGCCGCACACGCCGACGCCGCCGTCTGGGTGCCGCACCTGCCCGACCCGTTCGAAGCGCTCGACCAGGCACTCGCGGTGCGCCGCGCGGCCCAGGCCGGTTTCTCCCGCGGGGCGGTGCCGCCCGGCCGGCAGACCGGCGAACTGGAGCACCGGGCCGCGCTGCTGCACCTCTTCCACCGGCACCACCTGGCCGCCGTGGCCCGGCTCGTCGGCGGTGTCCGCTACGCCTACGCGCACGCCGGCGACGCCGTCCCCGGCGCCGTCACCGGGACGCCCCCGGTCCCGGCCGAGGACCAGTGGCGGGCGCTGCGGGCGACCGTCGCCCTGCTGGACCCCGCCCGGTTGGTGCCGGATCCGGCCGTGCTCGCCGTGCTGACGCCGCCCGGGATCCGGTACGAGCGGTCACCCGAGTACGTCGACACCCGGGCGGGCCGCGTCTTCGACCCGCAGGCCGCCGTGGAGTCCGCGGCGGCCCTGGTCGCCGAGGCGCTGCTGGAGCCGGCCCGCCTGAACCGGCTGGCCTGGCAGCACGCCGCCGATCCCCGGCAGCCAGGCGTCAGCGATGTGCTCTCGGCCCTGTTCGCCGCGTCCTGGCACCCGGACGACGGCCCGGACCGCGAAGCGCATCCCGTGTCGGACGACCGCCCGGACCGCGACGCGCACCCCGTGTCGGACGACGGCCCGGAGGCCGCCTCGGAACGGGAGTCGCTGGTCCGGGAGACGGCCGGCTGGGTCGTGGTCCGTCATGTCATGGCGGCCGTGCGCGGCGGCGGGCCACATCCGCCGGTCCGCGAGGAACTCAAGGCGTCCCTGCGGAGCCTGGCCGACCGGCTGGCCGCCGAGCCCGGCGGCGCCGACCGGAACCCGGTCCGCGCGGCCCGCCGTCGCGAGACCGCCCGCACCCTGACCGGGTTCCTCGCCGACCCGGCCGCCGCCCGCCTCGATCCGATGCCCCGAGTACCGCCCGGAGCCCCCCTGTGAGAGCCGACCCGTCCCACCGCGGCGAGCGGACCGCGGACTTTGACCGGGTGCCGGGCGGCGCCGCGGCACTCGCGGCCGGCCGGCGGGCCGGCCGCGAGCCGGGCAATCCTCCCCGTCACCGGGGGACCCGCGCCGTTACGGGACGATGTCGACGGTCGCGGAGTCGGTCAGGCCGCCCGACGTCACCGTGACGGTGACCGGCCCGGGACGTACGGCGACGAGCGTGCCGGACGTCAGATCGAGCACGGCCCGTGTCCTGGGGCTGCGCGTGGCCGTGCGGACCTCGGCCGCGGACCGGGCTACGACGAGCCCGGAACCGCCGCCCCAGGTGACGCTGGCCGGGAAGCGCAGCGGGAAGGTGAGGCCGAACTCGCTCGTACTGGCCGTCGCCGAGACCGCCGCGCGGGAGCCCACCTCGATCTGGCGGGGCGCGGACAGCGTGATCCCGTCGATGAGCGGCCGGCTCTCGGCCTGGAGCCAGTCCCGGGTCTTCGGGCTCGGCCGTCCGGCCCTGATCCGGGCGGGGCGCGGATCGACGCCGACGTTCATCCAGCCGAAGAAACCGCCCTGATCGGGCGAGCTGTACGGCGTCTTGCCCACGGCCGGAGTGGTGACTTCCAGTACGCCGTCGGCGCGGGTGACCGACGCCGTGTGGGCGTGACCGGTGAACAGGGCGATCGGCTTCCCGGAGGCCTCCCGGAAGTCCGCGAGCCAGCGCTTGAGGAGACCGGCCTGCAACTGGTCCGACAGCTGCGAGGACTCGGCCCCGGACGGGTCGTGCAGCGGGTGGTGGAAGGAGACCACCACGCCGGTGACCGACCGGTCCTTCGCGGCTTTGGTCAACTCGGACTTCAGCAGTGGGACCTGGTCCCAGTCGGAGGTGCGCATGTCGCCGGTGTGGGAGTCCAGCAGGATGAACCGGGTCCCCTTGTGGTCGAGGACCTGCTTGTTCGGCCGGCCGGTCGCGGCCAGGAAGGCGTCGAGGCCCCCGGTGGCCGACAGCCCGGCCTCGTGGTTGCCGGGCGTCCAGTGGACCGGCAGCCCGTTCGGCACGTGGTCGCTCAGCAGCTTGTCGGCGAGTTCGAAGTCCGCGGCACCGTTGTTGTCGACGAAGTCGCCGTTGATGAGGATGAAGTCGGGCCTGCTCGCGACCGCCTGGTCCAGCGCGAGCGCCGCCTGCCGGGCCGAGAAGGAGTCGGGCCCCGCCGCCGCGCTGACATGCAGATCGGACAGGACCGCGAACGTCCACCGGCCGTGCGGAAGGCCGCCCTGCTCGATCACATAGGGGTCCGGCCGCGGTGCCTCGGTGATGTCCGGCTGCTGCCCGACCTGGGCGGCCAGCGCGTCGAACCTCAACTGCCCGGCGTTCTTGTTGGTCTGCGACGTCTCGGCGATGTAGACGCGCAGCAGGGTGATGGGGTCCGAGAAGCCGGTCGGCAGATCGCCGACGACCTGGCGCCAGCCCGTCCAGTCCACGGTGGTGCTGAAGGTGAACGGCACGTTCGTGGTGCCCTGCGAACGCAGCATGGCGCGCAGCCAGTGACCCCGCCCGTCCCCGTTGACCCACAGCGCCAGCCGCTTCGTCCCGGCGGGCAGGGTGATCGGGGCGGACGCGATCACATAGGCCGCGGAGGTGCTGGGCCTGCCGGTGAAGTCGTAGGTGAGGCGTACGGCGTGGTTGCCGGCGGGGGCGCCCGGCCGGTCGGGTGCCGCGACGATGTCCACCGACGCGGTGCCCTGGGCAAAGGCAGCGGTCCAGGTCTCGTCCGGTTCGAACTCGGCCAGCGAGACCTCGCTCAGGCCCACGGTCACCGCGAGCTTCGCCGTCGCCCCGGCCACCGTGGCCGTGACGACCGTGGCCTTGGAACCCGCGTCCCCGGCCGCGGTGATGCCGAGACTGCCGTCCGGACGCGCGGTCACGCCGATCACGGACGTGTCGTAGTCGAGCGTCACATCGTGGGCCGACACCGGGGCGTCGAACCCGTCGGCGTCGTGTCCGACGAGGTCGACGGCCGCCGTCGCGCCGGGCTCGATCGTGACCGCCCGCTGCGCGAAGGCCAGCCGGTGCAGTGCGCCGACGACGCGCAGGTCGCTCTCGCCCCGGGCACGGCCGGACCGGCCGCGCAGCGTGCCCGCGCCTGGCCTGCCCGCGCGGAAGACGCCGTCGCGCGCCCGGCCCAGCGAGCCCGGGTGCGCGGTCCAGGTGACGGGGTGCCCGTCGATGGCCACGGGCGACCATGTCTCGTCGTAGCCGGCGACCTCGACGTTCAGGGTCAGTCCGGGAACCACCCGGTCGGCGCCGGGCCGCACGTCGAGTCCCCGCAGGACGCCGGAGCCCTTCGGGCCGAACAGGCCGACGGCGTTGGGCACCGGTCGTTCGTTGCCGTCCGAGGGGGTGTTGACGACACTCACCGTGCCGTCGCCCGGGTGTCGTGCGACCATCTCGGTGGAGCCGCCCCCGTCGAGCATGAACGCCTCGGTGGCACCGAGACGCACCATCAGCTCGGCCGTGTCGTTGAAGCCGAGTCCCGCGGAGAACGCGGCCGAGCCGTCGATCGCGACGAGCAGCAGACGGCGTCCGCCGTCCAGCCAGCCGATGGCCGTGCGCGGCTTGAGCGCGTTGTTGCCGTCGTCGGACGGGAAGGTGATCGCCGTACCGCCGCGCACGAGCACCGCGTTGCTGCCGAGCGCCATGTACGGAGCGGAGGGGCTGTCCGTCTTCGGCTCGAACGTCACGGTGACGGCATCGCCCGCACGGGCGGTGGCCAGGGCGGCGGCAGCGGAGCCGCGGCCGAGGACGATCAGCCCGTTGTCCGGTACGGCCGTGTCCGTCAGCCCGGCGTTGACGGCGGTGATCCGGCCGTCCACGGCGACGAGTTCGGTGTAGGGGCCCGCCCCCTGGATGAGCGTGCGGTTGCCGGGGCCCCACTGCGGGGTGAACACGGCGATGCCGTCGGCGGGCACGCCGGCGGAGTTGAGCGCGGCCAGCGACCGTTTGGTTCCGGCCACCGTGACCGTGCCCGCGATGAGGAAGTCGGCGAGCCGGGCCACCCGGTCGGCGCCGACCGTCACGACGGTGGAGTGCTGGTTCGTTCCCTTGCGCAACCGGCCGCCGCGGACCTCGGGTCCGATGGCCGCGTTGGTCTCGGTGATGTCGAAGAAGTCCCCGTTGACGGCGGCGACCGCGCGCTGCGCGTCGGCGGCGGCGGAGACCGTCCGTGTCTCGCTCACCTTGCCGGCGACGAGGTCGACGCCGACCGACGCGTCGCCCAGATCCGCGTTGAGCACATGCACCCGGGTCCAGCCGCTGCGGCCGAAGGTGCTGAAGGTGGTGAGGACGATCCCGGGCGCCACGGGGCGGTCCACCCGGTCCACCTCGACGGACTCCCCGGGAACGGCCGTCTGGTACGGCGGGACGGTGTGGTCGAGTCGGCCTCCGCCCGAGCCGCCGGGAGCGGCGCCGCCGCTGCCGTCCGGTCTGGATCCGCCCGGCCGGCCGGGATTCGCGGTGGCGACTCCACCGGACGCGACGAGCGCGGCGGCGACCGCGCCGACGATGAGCCCGCGACGGGTGAGCCCGGCGGTGTCCTGGTCAAGTGAGTTCATGGCCGATGAACCTATTCACCCATGGCAACACCCCCTTGAACGCCACATGGCTGCCCAGCACTTCGCCGCAGCGCGGCCATCGCGATGCGCTCGGCGACCGGGTTCATCGACGTGCCCTTGGCGTCGGTGGAGTTGACCGAGTAGACCAGCGTGCGGCCGAGGTCCCGGGTGGCCGCGACCGCCGTGCTGTACCCGTAGCGCGCACCGGACTTGAGCCAGTACACGGTGTCGTCGTACACGAACCGCTGGAGCCCGGCGCTGTAGCTGGCGTCGTCGATCCCCGGCGGCAGTGTGAACATCTCCCGCACCTGCGGCTCCGGTACGATCCGCCCCCGGAAGAGAGCCGTGATCAGCCGCTCCAGGTCGGCGGTGGTGGAGATCATGTCGCCTGCCGCCCAGCGGTCCGACTGGTTCCAGTCCGTGACGTCCACGCATCGTGTGGTGCCGTCGGGTCGCTTCACCAGCTGGTAACCGTGGTTGTGCGGGCCGTGGATGTGCGGGTCGGCGCCCGGGAAGTATGTGTGGCGCATCCCGGCGGGGCGCAGCACCAGGCGGGTGGCCTCGCGGGCGTACGAACGTCTCGTCAGCTTCTCGATCAGCATGCCCAGGATCGTGTAGTTGATGTTCAGGTACTCCTGCCGCCGGCCCGGGCGGAACCCCGGGCCCTTCGCCACCGCCGACGCCACCACCCGGGCCGGGGTCAGGGTGTCGAAGCGGTGCGCGTACTGGTCCTCGAAGTCGTCGCCCCAGCCGTCGCCCGGCTGGATACCGCTGGTGTGGTTCAGCAACTGACGTACGGAGATCGGCTCGAACGCCGGGGTGAGCAGGTGCGGCAGGTAGTGCTGGATCGGCGCGTCCGGATCGACCCTGCCCTCAGCCGCCAGCCGCAGCACGGTCGCCGCCGTCACGACCTTCGTCGTCGAGCCCGCGCGGAAGAGGGCGTCGGGGTCCGCCGCCCGGCCATGCACCAGATCGTGCACGCCCGCGCTGCCCCGCCAGCGGCCGTCGAAGCCGCCGACCCGGACCAGCGCGGCGGTCGCGTCGCTACCGGGCAGACCGGCGAGCGCGGCCCGCAGCGCCGCGGCGTCGGGTCCGGCCTTCCTCCGCGCGGCGGCGGGCGCGGCGAAGGCGGGAGCCGCCTGCGGGCCCGCCGCGGCGGCCGAGGCGAGGAAGGCGGCGAGCACGGTGCGGCGGCCGAGCGGTTGCATACGGGGGCTCCTCAAGAAGATCGGCGTCCAGGTCGTGGCGCCATCCTCCGGTGCCGCACCGCCCGCCGAATCGTCGGCGGGGAGGGCTTGTGACCCCGGCCCACCCCCGATGAGATCCCCCCGCACCACGGCACGTTGTCAGGGTCGGCCCCTAGGGTGCCCCCGGTTGGCGGAAGGGCCCCCGGCGGCCCGGCACTTGCCGGGACGACTCGGGCGACGCCGAGCGGCCCCGCTCTCGCCCTGATCACGCCTCGCGCGCCCCGGCCGGCTCCGCTCCCGGCGCTCGGCCCCTCGGGGCGCCGACGACCACAGGGCCGTTCCTGCTGCCGGTGCGGCGGGACCGGCGGCACCCGGCTGCCGTTCGCGCCGCACACGGCAGCATCACCGGCCAACTCCTCGTGGTCCGCGCCCGCCTCGCCCACGGGCATGGCCACCCGGTTGGCAGGCATGGCCGGCGCGCAACGGGCTGGGGAACGCCGACCGCCCCCGCCGCCGGGAGACCGCCCCGCGGCCCGCTCCATCGCCGGTGCCGCTTCGGGAGCCGGACCGGCCGGTGAACGCCGCCGTGCTCCTAGCGTGTCGGGTGGTCAGGCGGCCACGGTCCGGAAGATCATTCCGCTAATCGTCCACAGGCCAACCACCGGCGTTCACCTGAGGTGCCCAGGATTCGCCATGGGCATGCCCGATTTGGTTCACGGTGTGCCCTTCCCTTTCCAAGCGATCAGGAAGGACGGCTGCTGATGCGGCCAACACTGCGGCGAAGATGGCAGGGTGGATCCGGCGGGCAGCGGCTCGCGGGCGCCGTCCTGACCGCGCTCGTCCTGGTGGGCGGAAACCTGACGGTGGCGTACGCCGACACCGGCTCGGACCCGCGTGCCACGGACAAGAAGGACGTGTCGAGCCAGGGCGCGACGACCCTGCCCACCCTCACCCCCGGCGAGGGCTCGTATCTGGAGGGCACCCAGAAGACCGCGGCCACGCCGACCCTGGCCGGCGACTCCGTGACCCGGCTCGCCGTCGACGGCGAGGCGATCGACGCGAAGAAGACGGTCGGGGTGTCCCGGCTGAGCTTCGACGTCGGCTCGAACTCGACGGAGGCCCGCTACCACAACTATGTGCTGGTCAACGGCGAGTACCGGGCGGACATCGACGACCTCGTCAACGAGCGCGGCACCATCGAGATCCCGAACGAACACCTCGTCAAGGGCGAGAACAAGATCCAGGTCTTCGCCGGCACCGTCGAGACCTCGTGCGGCACCAACCACGACGACTTCGTGCTGTCGGACATCCAGCTGACCCTGCTCGGCGAGGTCGCGGACGGCGAGGAGAACGAGTACACGTACTCCTTCGGCGACGGCAACTGCGGCTCCAACAGCGCGCTGCTGAAGGAGGCGACGCTCAGCTTCTTCGTCCTGGGCGACCCGCAGGGCACCACCGGCCTGGAGGGCGACCTGGACACCACGAAACTCGCCAACGGCGAGCACACCATCACCGCGACCACCACCTCGCGCAAGACGGTGACCAACAAGGTGACCGTCAACAACGCCCCGGCGGGCGCCCCCCGGCTGCTGCCCAAGGACGGCACGCTGGTCAAGGGCGGACAGTCGGTGTTCGCCGGCTTCCCCGCGGGCGCCGAAGGTCAGCTGTCCTCGCTGACCGTGGACGGCAACAAGCCGGTCTCCACGCCCCAGTTGGGCAACGGCGCGGCCACGTTCTCCTTCGACGTCGGTGCCAACTCGCTCGACGACAAGTACGACAACCACCTGCTGGTCAACGGCAAGCGGATCGACCTGGGCGGCACCTGGGCCGGCCAGCGGGTGGACATCGCGGTTCCCGCGCGGTACCTGGTGCCCGGTGACAACACCATCAAGGTCGTCACCGGCCCGTACAAGGAGAGCTGCGGCAACAACCGCGACGACTTCGACATCTCCGGCCTGCGCCTCGCCCTGGACGGCGCCACCGTCACCGGCAAGGACATCGCCGCGTCCTACGCGATGGGCGACGGCGCCTGCGGCAGCGCTGCCGACCGGCTGCCCGAGGCCGAACTCCACTACACGATCGACGCCCCGGCCGTCGCCGTCACCGACACGCTCGGCTCCGGCGACGCCACCCTCGGCTTCACCGTGGGCAGCAACTCGATCGAGGCCCGCTACCAGAACCACATCCTGGTCAACGGGCAAAAGCTCGTGCTGGACGCCGACTACGTCAGCCGGCACGTCGACCTGACCTTCCCCAACGAGTGGCTGGTGCCCGGCTGGAACACCATCGACGTCGTCACCGGCGCCTACGCCACCTCGTGCGGCGACAACCGGGACGACTTCGCGCTCTCCGGCATCACGCTGACCCCGCTCGGCGGCACCGCCGAGGGCCGCATGGTCAAGGGCTCCTACAGCTTCGGCGACGGCAACTGCGGTGACAACGTCAACCCGCTGACCGAGGTCGACCTGGAGTTCTTCGTGGACGGCCCGGCCAAGGGAGTCCGCGCCGACCTCGACACCGCGAAGATCAAGGACGGGCGGCACACGCTGGCCGCCACCTCGAAGTCCGGCAGGACGGCCACCCGCGTCCTGGTCACCGACAACTCGGCGCCCGAGGTCGCGAGCAGCACCCCGAAGGCCGGTCAGCGGATCACCGCGTCGGTCGTGCTCGGCGTGCAGATGAAGGACTTCTCCGGCGTGGTGGACGGCCCGGACATCAAGCTCGACGGCAAGGCGGTCAAGGCCGGTGCCGAGATCGGGCCCGGCCTGTCCGCGGGGGCGCACACGCTCTCTGTGACCGCGACCGACTCCCTGGGCAACACCGGCACCCGCGAGGTGAAGTTCACCTCCGCCGGCATCCCGGACACCCCCGCACAGCTGACCCCGGCGTCCGGCACCACCGACGCCGGCCGGAACGTCACGCTGTCCGCGAAGGTGGCCGAGCCCGACGGCGGCGACGTGACCGCCACGTTCTCCGAGGCCGAGATCCTCACCCCGAACCGGGTGTACCAGGGCACGGCCACCGCCGTCCCGACCACGCTGAAGGTCAAGGGCGAGAAGAAGATCAAGGCCGCGGGTCTCGCGCCCGCCGACGGCAGAACGCTCGCCGCGCCGTCCTCCTCCGACGTCACCTTCCAGCGGTTCGACGTCCAGGTCAAGGGCCATGTCGACCAGCCGGTGCTGCGCTGGGAGGGCGTCATCGACCCCGAGCGCCTGGCCTCGCTGCGGGCGTGGAACAACGGCACCGGCCAGTGGGATGTCGTCAGCAGCGCCCGCGGCGCCGCCGAGGGCAACACGGTGCTCACCGCCGTACTGGACCGTGTCCACGTCGACCGCCAGCAGGTCCACGTCATGGTGACGGGTGAGGACCCGTTCGCCGACGACATCGACGCCGGTGACCCGGACTCGTTCGCCGACCCCGGCTCGTACGACTTCTCGATCGTCCACTACACCGACACGCAGTACCTGTCCGAGGGCGCGGTGGAACAGGAGACGCCCAAGGAGCGCGCGGTCTGGGAGAAGGCGTACGGGGACGTCGCCCGCTGGATCGTCGACAACAAGGACAAGCGGAAGATCGCCTATGTCGCGCACACCGGCGACATCATCGAGAACAACATCCGCAAGCCCGCCGACGAGGCCACGCAGAAGCAGGTCGTCGGCGAACTGGAGGTGTCCTCCGAGCAGCAGAAGATCCTGGACGACGCGGGCATCCCGAACGGTGTGATCGCGGGCAACCACGACAACCAGTCGGGAACCGAGAACGGTCCGGACGCCCTCTACAACAAGTACTACGGACCCGACCGTTACCAGGCGCTGTCGCAGGGCTGGGAGCACGCCAGTTACGGCGGACCGTGGCGCGCCGGCGACAACCAGAACCACTACGACCTGTTCTCGGCCGGCGGCCAGGACTTCGTGGTGGTCGGCCTGTCCTACGGTGTGACCCGCGAGGAGGCCGAATGGGCCGACTCGATCTTCAAGCGCTTCCCCGACCGCAACGGCATCCTGCTCTCGCACGACTACCTCGCGCCCAGCTCCAACCCCGACGGCCGCGGGGCCCCGTTCTCCGCGCCCGACGGTTCGATGCTGTTCAAGACGGTGGTCCAGGACAACCCGAACGTGTTTCTGATCCTCGCCGGCCACGAGCACGGCGTGGGCACCAACGTGAAGCCGAAGGTCGGCGAGATCAGCCACGACGTGGTCGAACTGCTCGCGGACTACCAGTTCTACACGGTGTCCGCGGACCGGCTCGGGCTCACCGAGATCGGCGGTTACCAGCCCGAGGACCAGTTGCAGTTCGGCGCGAGCTTCTTCCGGCTGCTCCAGTTCGACGTGGCCCGCTCCGAGCTGACCGTCGACACGTACTCGCCGCTGCTCGACGAGTTCGGCGCCACCGAGTACGACACCAACCACCGCTACGACGGCACCGAGGACAACATGGTGCTGCCGGTCGACCTCAACTCCCGCAAGACGACCTTCGGGACCGACTCGGTCGCGCTGTACAACCCCGTCAGCGTCATCGGGCGTACGAAGGTCACGTCCGGTGAGGTCGCCTCGGTGACATGGCGGAACCTCAAGCCCGGCTCCACCCACGCCTGGTTCGTCACGGCCCGCTCCGCCGGCGGCGGTGTCACCGCCTCCGAGCCGAGCGTCTTCGTGACGAAGGACGCACACGGCCGGCCCGGCACGTGGAACGCGGACACGCCCTACTACGAGTGGTTCGCCCCGTCCGGGGGCCGGCGCTGACCGGCTGACCGCCGGCAGCGCCCGGCGGTCGTCGCCCGCCGCCCCGGACCCGCGCGGTCCGGGGCGGCGGACCCACGCCCCCGTCCCACGCCCCCGGATCACGGCCGCGGCCACCGCCGTGATCATCAGCCACGAGAACCGAGCCCGCCATGCATCCGACACCACCTGCCCGTCCCCCCGCCCCCGTGCCCCGGCGCGGGCCGCGCGGCGCCCTGCGCACCCTCCTCGCCGTTCTCGCCGCGCTGCTCGGCGCCGGTCTGCTCCAGGCGGCACCCGCCACCGCGCACGACGCCACCTCCACCGCCTACGTCGAGGTCGACGGCAGCGCGGCCCGTCCCGAGGCCACCCTCGACCTCGAATACGACCTGCTGATGAAGTCGGCCTGGCTGTACGCCGAGGCGTACGACGCGAAGGGCCGCGCCGAGCAACTGCGCCAGCTCAGGCTGAACGCCCAGGCGGTGTCCGAGTACGTCACCGGGCGCTTCGCGATCACCCGGGACGACACGGCGTGCACGGCCCGCACCGTGGGCGACGCGGACATCCGCATCCGCGGCGCACGCCCCTACGCCGTGCTCACCCTCGCCTTCACCTGCCCGGCCGGCGCCACCGGGCCGATCACCGTCTCCAGCGCGCTGTTCCCCGACGCCGAGAGCTTCGTGCACAGCACGAGGACGATCGTGCACTACGACATCGACGGCGGGCGGGGGTCGCAGATCCTCACCGTCACCGACCCATCCGTCACCGCCGCCGCGGCCCGGGGACAGGAGTCCCACCAGGTCCGGGAGTTCTTCCTGCTGGGCACCGAGCACCTGCTGTTCGGCCTCGACCACATCCTCTTCCTGCTCTCGCTGCTCATCGGGGCGCGCAGTCTGCGGGACATCGCGCTCACGGCGACCGCGTTCACCGCCGCGCACAGCATCACGTTCCTGCTGGCCGCGTGCGGCGTCGTGGACGTGCCCGCCGGGCTGGTGGAGCCGGTGATCGCCGCGTCCATCGCCATAGTCGCGATCGCCGGCTTCTGGCTGCGCGACCGCACGGACAACGCGCGCTGGCGACTGCCCGCCGTCTTCGTCTTCGGTCTCGTGCACGGCCTGGGCTTCGCGGGGTCGCTGGGCATCGACGAAAGCTGGTCCTGGGAACTGCTGTTGTCGCTCCTCAGCTTCAACGTCGGCATCGAGGCGGTGCAGTTGGGCATCATCCTCGTGGTGTTCCCGCTGCTGCTCCTGCTGCGCCGTTCACCGGTCCACCGCTGGGTACTGCCGGCCCTGACCGCACCCATCGTGCTCGTCAGCCTCTACTGGTTCTGGGACCGGGTGGCGATCAGCGCCTGACGCCCGCCGTCCAGAACAGTCGTGAGCGGCCCCCGTCGCGGGTAGCACTGAGTCACCACTGCACACCACATGGTGCCGACCGTGCCGTGTGCCGACGAAGACGATGGGGAGGCCGGGTGGACAGCTCGGGACCAGGGGACTTACGCGAGACACCCACGCTGGGCGTCGAGGAGGAGTTTCTGCTCCTCGACCGCAAGGCGTACCGGCCCGTGGGGCGGGGCAGTCAGGTGCTGGAGGCCGGCCGGCGGCGGTTGCCGCCCGAACAGCTGGTGCCGGAGATCTCTCAGGCGATGGTGGAGACGGTCAGCGGCGTCTGCGGCACCGGGGCCCAGCTGCGCGGGGAACTGGTGCGGCTGCGCGGGGCCGCCGCGCGGGCCGCGGGGGAAGCGGAGTGTCTGCTGCTCGCCTCGGGAACCTCGCCGCTCGGGCGGACCGGACCGGGGGATGAGGACGATCCTCCGGAGGTACCGCCGCTGCGCGAAGACCCCCGGTACCTGCGCATCCGGGAGCGGTTCGGGCCGCTGGTGCGCGACCAGGGTGTGTGTTCCTGTCATGTGCATGTAGGCATGCCGGATGTGGGCACTGCCGTCGCGGTCGTCAATCACCTGCGCCCGTGGCTGCCGCTGCTGCTCGCGCTGACCGCCAACTCGCCCTACTGGAACGGCGCCGACACCGGATACGCGAGCTGGCGCACCATGCTGTGGCGCCGATGGCCCACGGCAGGACCGCCCCCCGTGCTGCGCTCCGCCGAGCACTACGAGGAGGTCGTCCGGGCCCTCGTGGCCAGCGGTGCGGCCCTGGACCCGGCGATGGTCTACTGGTACGCCCGCCCCTCGCGGCATGTGCCGACCGTCGAGGTCCGCGTCGCCGACGTACTGCCGACCGTGGCCGAGACGGTGGCCTACGCACTGGTGGTGCGGGCCATGGTCGTACGCGCCCGCGCCGCGGTCCGGGCGGGTGCTCTCCCGCCGCGGGTGGAGCAGGACGTGCTCGTCGCCGCCTGCTGGCAGGCGGCGCGCGAAGGGGTCACCGGAGAACTGCTGGACCTCATCGGGGGCTCGGCCCCCGCGGCCACCCCGGTCGTGCGGCAGATCGAGACGGCACGACGCCTGCTCGGGCCCCATCTGCCGGACCTCGACGAACGGGCGTTGGTGAACGCCTGGCTCGACCGGCTCACCGACGAGGGCGGTGCCGCCGACCGCCAGCGGGCACTGCACCGCGGCACCGGCCGCCTGGACGGCCTCGTCGAGCACCTCACCCTCACCGATCCGGGCCATGCCCCTGAAACCCTCGCCGATCCGGGCCGTGCTCCCGAAACCCTCGCCGATCCGGGCCATGCTCCCGAAACCCTCGCCGGTCCGGGCCGTGTCCCCGAAACCCTCGCCGGTCCGGGCCATGCCCCTGAAACTCTCGCCGGTCCGGGCCATGCCCCTGAAACTCTCGCCGGTCCGGGCCATGCCCCTGAAACCCTCGCCGGTCCGGGCCGTGCCTCCGAAACCCTCGCCGGTCCGGGCCGTGCCCCTGAAACCCTCGCCGGTCCGGGCCGTGCCCCCGAAGCGGCCCGTGCGTCGCTCTCCCGTTCCGCGCTGCCCGCGTCCGACCCGGAGGAGGCGACCTGACCGAGCGGGCGCCCCGCGCGGACCCGCGCTCACCCGCCGGGGCAGTCGCCGTCCGTGGCCTTCGCCCGCCATCCGCCGACGGTCACGGTCACGGTCACCGCATCGGCGGACGGTGTGCCGATGCGGTGCGCCGCGGCCGCCGTACAGACCAACTGCCGCGTCGCGAGGCGGGACAGCCTGTCGATGCCGCCGGAGAGCCGGACCGTGACCGTGTCGCCCTTCACCGAGACGGTCGGGGCGTCCGCCGGGGCCCTCCCGGGTACGGCGAAGGACCCGCCCGGTGCCGGGGGCGCGGCGGTCGGTGCCCCCGGCACTTCGGTGGACAGGCTCCCGAGCACTTCGGCGGGCGTCGGTCCGGCGAAGAGCAGTTCCACGGCCGCCTGGACGTCCCCGGGACTGGCGGTCGTGCGCCGTACCGCGACGAGCGCCCCGTCCCGGACGAAGTACACCGGTGTCACCGGTACGATCCCGCTCGCCGGACCGCCGGCCTCCACCACCCCGGTCGCGGGGATCCCGCAGGCGGAGAGCGCGAAGAGGGCCGGCGCGAGCAGCAGCGGCATGAGCCGGCGGGTGGCTTTCATATCCGGTTCTCCTCGGGCACGTCGTCCCGCCGCAGCGGGAGTTCCACGGTGAACAGGGCGCCGCCCGCCGGATGGTTCGCCGCGCGGACGGTGCCGGCGTGCATCCGGACGTTCTCGGCGGTGATCGACAGTCCGAGCCCGCTGCCCTCGGAACGGGTCCTCGCGCTGTCCGATTTGTAGAACCGCTCGAAGACATGCGGCAGTACGTCGTGGGGGATGCCGGGCCCGCTGTCCCGTACCTCGATGACCGCGAGGCGCTCGGCCCCGGCGGTGTCGCGCGCATGGAGGCGCACCACCACCGGACGGGCGCCGTGCCGCAGGGCGTTGCCGACCAGATTGGCGACGACCACGTCGAGGCGGCGCGGGTCGACGCGACCGCGCAGCGCGTCGGGCGGCGGCAGATCCGTCCGTACCGACTCGGACCAGCCGCGGGCGGCCAGCGTGCGCCGGACGGACTCGGCGAGATCGATCTCGTCCAGGTGCAGCACCGCCGCGCCCGCGTCGAACCGGGACATCTCCATCAAGTCGTCGACCAGGCGGGCGAGTTTCACGGTCTCCTCACTGATCAGCCGCACCGCGGTGGCCGTGTCCGGATCGAGGCCGGCGGCGTCCTCGTCCAGCACGTCCGTGACCGCCGACATGGCGGCCAGCGGAGTGCGCAGTTCGTGCGAGACATCCGCGGCGAAGCGGCGGGCCCGGGCCTCCATCTCCCGCAACTCCGCAACCGACGCCTCCAGCGCGGCGGCCGTCTCGTTGAACGTGTGCGACAGATCGGCGAGTTCGTCCGAGCCGTTGACCGCGAGCCGCGTGTCGAGGCGGCCCTGGGCGATGCTGCGGGTGGCCTGCCGCAGCGCCCGCACCGGCAGCAGCACGCCACGGGCGGCCAGCAGGGCGAGCGCCACGGCGAGGACGAGCGCCGGCACCAGGGCGCGCTCGACGGCGGTGACCAGGGCGTCGACGTACGCCTGCTCGGTGGTCTGCGGAACGACGAGGAACACCTGCACCCCGGACGCCGTCTGCCGCCCGTTCGGGACGCCGAAGGTGACGGACGTGCCGACGACCAGTGAGGTGCGCCCGTCTTTGCGCACCCGCTGGAAGACGGTGGCCCGGCTGGATCCCACGGCCTTGCGCACGGCCGGCGTCAGCTCCTCGAAGCGGTCGCCGGGGACGGAGGCCGCGCTCGATTCCCGGAACGCGACCAGCACGCGCCAGTGGCCCTGCCCCTCGGTGGCCGCCACGTCGGACGCGAACCGCTGCAACGCCGACTGGTCGGGCGGAAAGCCGAGTTCGGGGGCGCGCTGGCTCACCTGGGTCCGCAGCTGTCTGATCACGGCGTCCTGGCTCTGCTGGAGCACTCCGGTGCGCGCCTCCCGGAAGGTCAGTGCGCCCGTCGTGGTGGCGGCGACGGTGGCGACGAGCCCGAAGCCGACCACCAGGCGTGGCCGCAGACCGCGCAGCCGAGGCACCCTCACCGGGCGGCGAAGCGGTAGCCGAAACCGCGCACGGTGTGGATGTAGCGGGGTGCGCGCGGCGGCTCGTCCAGCTTGGTGCGCAGTCGTTTCACACAGGCGTCCACCAGGCGGGCGTCGCCGTGGTAGTCGTGCTCCCAGACCGCCTCCAGCAACTGCTGCCGGCTGAACACCTGGCCGGGTGAGGCGGACAGGGTGAGCAGCAGCCGTCGCTCGGAGGGGGCGAGCGGTATCGGCACGCCGTTCAGGGTGACGGTGAGCCCGGCCCGGTCGACGGCCAGATCCCCATAGGTGTCGATCTTCGGCAGGGCGGGGTCGGCGGACGTCCCGCCGGCCCGGCGCAGTACGGCGCGGATGCGCGCGTCGAGCACCCGCGCCTGCACGGGCTTGACCACGTAGTCGTCGGCGCCCGCCTCCAGACCGACCACGATGTCCACCTCGTCGCCCCGCGCGGTCGCCATGATGATCGGCAGCGTCTGGTCGACGGCCCGTATGCCGCGGCACACCTCAAGTCCCGGCATGCCGGGCAGCATCAGATCGAGTACGACGATGTCCGGCCGGAAGGACCGCAGCCGGTCCATCCCCTCCTCCCCGGTCCCGGCGGCGACGACATCATGGCTCTGCCGGCGCAGCGCCAGGGTGACGCCCTCGCGGACGGCGCGGTCGTCTTCGATCAGCAGTACACGTGGCATGGGCCCAGTATCGGTATGCCGTGCGCCCGGCCGGAAAACTGTTACCGGTTGATCATATGGACGCGCCCCTGATCGAGCGTTATCGATCCGTTACGCATCGGGCCAAGGTCGATCACATTGCGGTCACACCGTGAACCATCGTGACTGCGTACCAAGGAAATTCGCCCGGCTCCCGTCGTCGCCGCAGCGGCCCGGCGTCCACCGCCGCGCGGAGTGACAAGCGGCGCGGGAGCAGACGCGCGAAGAGGCACCCGAAACGGCAGCTGGCCGGCGGTCTTGCCGCGTTGGCCGCCCTCGCGGCCGCCGGCTGTGCGGTGGTGGCATGGCAGCCGTCCGACGCGAAACACCCGGCAGCGGCGGACGCGCCCGGCGTACCCGCCGAGCACACCCCACCGGCCTCCCCGGGGCCGTCCGCACCCACGCCGAGCGCCACGGGGACATCGAGCGCCCGCGCCGAGGATCCTGCGCCCGCCCGCACCTCCGGCGCCGGCATCCCTCTCAAGGGGCCGGGCACATTCGTCACCGCGCCCGGCGAGAGCGCCGAGGCCGGCACGGGAAAGGTGCTGCGCTACCGGGTCGAGGTGGAGAACGGCATCGACGTGTCCGCCGCCGACGCCGCCGAGGAGGTGGAGCGCATCCTCCGCGATCCGCGCGGCTGGACGGCCGACGGACACTCGGCGTTCCGACGGGTCGCCACCGGCCCCACCGACTTCGTGGTCCGGATCGCCACACCGGGAACCGTCGACGACATCTGCGGGCAGTACGGCCTCGACACCGGCGGCGAGGTCAACTGCAGCGTCGACCGCAACGTCATGGTCAACCTCAAACGCTGGGAACTGGCGACCCCCGTCTACGCGCGCGACGTCACCGCCTACCGGGCCCTCATCATCAACCACGAGGTGGGCCACTTCCTCGGCCACGGCCACGTCACCTGCCCGGGCAAGGGGAAACCGGCGCCCGCGATGATGCAGCAGATCAAGGGCATGCACGGCTGCGTCCCCAACGTCTGGCCGTACGACACCGAGGGACACCTCATCACCGGCCCGTCCGTCCCGTGACCGAGGCGAGCCCCCTCGCCTCCGCGGTGGCGTCCCGTGGTCCGTCCGGATGTGACAGACCGCGGGCGAGGGGGACGACACACGCTTCGAGTCCTTCCTGATGCGGATGCCCGGACCGGCCCGAGGGGGCTCCTACCAGGCCACCGGCAGTTCCAGTGGGAAGCGGCGGATCGTCGCCGTGTCCCACTTCACCTCGTGTGGCGCCACCGCGAGCCGCAGCCCGGGGAAGCGCTCCAGGAGCCGCCCGACGGCCACTTCCAGCTCCGCCATGGCCAACGGCATCGCGATGCACCGGTGACCGCCCCAACCGAACGCCATATGGGGCGCGTTGGGCCGGTCCACGTCGATGGCGTGCGGATCCGGGTACCGTTCCGGCTCGCGGTTGGCCGTCAGGTACGACACATGGACGAAGTCGCCCGCGCGGATCAGCACACCGTCCAGTTCCACGTCCTCAAGAGCCACCCGGGGAATCCCGACGCCCTTGCGGAACGGGATGTAGCGGAGCAACTCGTGCAGCACATCGGTCAGTTTCCCGGGATGGTTCCTGACGTGTTCCATCAACTCGGGTCGGGTGAGCAGCAGGAACATGATGTCGCTGATCTGGCAGGTCGCCGTGTCCTGGCCGCTGAGCGCCAGCACCAGGGTCATGACCGCCAGTTCCCTGTCGTCGAGCTGTTCCTGGCCCTCCCGGGCGGCGGCCATCGCGCTGATGATGTCGGGACCCGGCGACTTCCGGCGCTGCTCGACGAGTTGGGCGAAGCAGGCCGTCAACTCGGCCTTGGCGTTGGCGGCGGCCTCCTTGTTGCCCTCGCCCACGACGAGCAGTCGGTGCAGGGACTTCTGGATGCGGGGCCACTCGTCCCGTTCGATGCCGAGCAGGTCGAGGACGGTCTGCTGGGGCAGCGGATCGGACAGGTGCTGGACCAGGTCGGCCGGCGGCCCCTGCCGTTCCATGTCGTCCAGCAGGAGATCCGCGAGCCGGACGATCCGGGGCCGCATGGCGTCGACATGCTGCTGGGTGAAGGCCTGCGAGGCCAGGTGCCGTACCCGGCTGCTCTGCGGCGGGTCCATCACGTTGATCGACTCGGGCGAGACGATGGGCTCCGGCGTCATCCGGGGGTAGTCGCGGCCGATGATGCCCGCCCGGCTGAACCGGTGGTCCGTGGTGACCTGCTTGACGGAGTCGAAGCCGGTGATCAGCCAGGCGTCGGCGTCGCCGTGGGGAAGCCGGATCTTCACGGGTTTGTCGCGGCTCATCAGGTCGGCGAGCACGGGATCGAAGTCCAGGGCGTCACTGAAGTCGAACGGGCAGGTGATGGTCTCATCGTTCCCGGTCATCGGATGGCTCTCCTCGGGGCAGTGGTACGACGTGGGGGTGTCCACGGCTGGCAGGCCGGGGCGGGACGCGGGTGGTCGGGACCGGGAATCCTGCTGTCGCTCGTCAGCCATGACAAATGCCTCCTGGCGCGATGGAAGCACGGCAGACGGTGCGGACCGGTGATCGGCACCGACGCGTTCGGCTCGATGGACTAATCGCCGTCATCGACCGACGGCGCGACCGTCCGGTACGGCCGATCGGCGCAGCGCCGCCCCCGCGGCCGGTCTGGGCGGTGTACCGGGGCATGCCCGATGACGCCGCCCGACCTGGGCGGTGCGGCGGCCCCGTCCCGGGCGCCGACCGCTGCCCCCGCAACCGGGGGAACCGGGCCGCGGCGGGCGACGGCACGGCCCGGCCGGCCCGTCACCCCTGGCCGGCGCGGACGCCGCCCGACCGCCCGCGTCGCGCGCACGGCCAGGTCACAGCGGGGTCACCGGCATCGGCCGTGCGCCCGCGCCGCCCGCCCGCACGCCGCGGTGCCGCCTCCCGGCGCACCACTACCTGGAAGGAGTGCCCCGGCCGCCACGATCGGAGGGCGGCTCGGCGCCGATCACATGGCGTGTACGGCGATGGCCCGCACGCACTCCATCGACTCGGTGCGGGTGGCGTCCACCTCCAGGTCGTGGACCACACCCCGGTGGACCACCTCCGTCCGGGAGGCGGCCATGCCGACGACCTGATCGCCCCGCGCGATCTCACGGCCCGCGGCGATGGCACCGTCACGCCGGACGCCGACCCACAGCACCCGCAGCCCGCCCAGAGCCTTGTGCCGGCGCCGCTGTGAGTCCGCGCCGCCGAGGAAGACCTCGTCGACGACGACCGGGGCGCCCGCGCGTGCCGCCGCGGCAGGCGTCCCGGTGGGCGGCGGGTGCGTCGGCGGTGTGCCGCTCAGCCGCCCGGCCCGCCCTGCGGACCCGTCCGTTCGGATTCGGCGGGGGAGCCGGCGTCGGCCGGCGCGGGCAGGGGCGAGCCCGCGGGCCCGGCGGCGCGGGGGGTGTTGACGGCGGGGGCGATGAGGACGGCCACGATGGTGCAGGCCAGCACGGCGATCATGGCGGTGCGCAGGCCGAGGTGGTCGCCGAGGAACCCGAGGCTGGGCGGCCCGACGAGGAACGCGACGTATCCGACGGTCGCCACGAGGCTCACCCGCGCCGTCTGGTCCGGGCCGGAGTCGCCCGCTGCGGACAGCGTCAGCGGGAACCCGAGCGAGGCGCCGAGTCCCCACAGCAGGACGGCCGTTCCGGCGAGCACCGCGCTGTCGGAGAAGATCACCAGAACAAGCCCCAGGGACGCGGACAGGGCACTGGCCCGGACCACGGCGCCCCGGCCGAAGCGGTCGACGAAGACGGCGCCGCCGAAACGCCCGAGGGTCATCGCCGCGGCGAATCCGGCGTACACGAGCGAGCCCAGCGCCGGGGCGAGCCCGTGTCCGTCGACCATCAGCAGCGGCAGCCAGTCGTTGGCCGCGCCCTCGGCGAGGGCCATGGACAGCACGATGAGGCCGATCAGCAGCAGCCTGGACTCCCGCCACAGCCCGCTGGAGGAGCGGCCCGCGGAACGCGCCGATCGCACCTCGCTGCGTCCGGTGCCCGCGGGCACGGCACGGAACGCGTACCCGAACGCCACCGCGGACACCAGCGTGACCACCGCCAGATGCCAGTGGGTGGGAAACCGGCCCGCCGTGGCGGCCATGCCCGCGACCGCGCCGATGACCGTGCCGAGGCTGAAGAAACCGTGCAGTGTCGGCAGCACCGTGCTCCGGGTGACCCGTTCGACGTCCGCGCCGTCGATGTTGACCGCGACCTCGCCCGATCCCATGCCCGCGCCGAACGTGAAGAGCCCCGCGGTGACGACGCCGGCCGAGGACAGGTAGCTGCCCGCCGCAATGACGGCCGTGCTGGCGATCACCAGGCAGGTGCCCAGGCCGATGACGGGCCGGGAACCGTAGCGGGCGACCAGCCGCCCGGAGCAGAGGATGCCGATCATGGAGCCGACCGAGAGGCCGAACAGCACGAGCCCCATCTCGGCCGTGGAGGCACCGAGCCGGTCCCGGACGTCCGGCGTCCGTGTCACCCAGGACGACATGGCGATGCCGGGGATGAAGAAGAACACGAACAGTGACCGACGTCGTCGGCGCGTGGCGAGATCCATCGGGCACAGTCTCCGCAGTGATCGAACAGGAGGCGCGGTTCCGGGGTGCGTGACGGGCGCGCCAGACGACGTGTACAAATGTACATACTGGGCCGGGTGTCGTGCAGAGGCAACGGGAGACGTCGATATGGCAGGGACATCACGCGGGCCGAACGACCCCGCACGGCGCGACCGCATCATCGGCGCGGCGCTCGACGTGATCGCCGAGCACGGGGCCATCAACGTCACCTACCGCAAGATCGCCCAGGCCGCCGGCGTTCCGCTCGGCTCGCTCACCTACTACTTCGACGACATGCAGCAGCTGCTCACCGAGGCGTTCACCCGGCTCGCCGAGTCCATGTCCGAGCGCTATCGCGCCCTGCTGGACGCCGCGCGGACACCGGAGGAGGCCGGGGCCGCCGTCGTCGAGATCATCTGCGGCGACACCCTCGGTAGCCCGCGGGAACTCCTGCTCTGCTACGAGCTGTACGCGTTCGCCGCACGCAATCCGGCGCTGCGCCCGGTCATGCAGTCCTGGATGTACGCCAGCAGGACCGCGCTCGCCCGGCACTTCGATCCCACGACGGCGCGTACCCTTGACGCGCTGGTCGAGGGCTTCTCGATCCACAACTCCTTCGACCCCACCCCGACGGCCCGCGCGGACATCGCCGCGGCCGTCACCGCGGTCGTCGCTCGCGGGCGCCGTGCGTCGCCTCCCGGCGCGGACGGACCGAAAGGCGCTCCGGCGAAGCCGGCGGGCCGCCCGAGCGCGCCCTGAAGGCCGCCGTTCGCGTCGCCGTCGGCCGTTGCCAAGTATCCGCAGAAGCCGCTGCCACGTACCGCAAAAAGGTGGGTACCGCGCACACCGGCATGCGCCGGTCGGCACGCCGGCCGTGTGGATCACGGGTGTCGTCGGCGCTGTTCGTCGCCTCGGCCGGCCGGCGATCGTCTTCTGACGTGCGCGGTCACCGCGTGGTGGCCGCCCGGATCAGGGCGGCCGCCGCGATCTCGACGTCCCTGTCGTCGCTCCAGCGGCCCAGCGAGAGCCGCAGCGCCCCCAGCGCCCGCTCGGCGGGCAGGCCCATGGCCGTCAGGACGGGCGACGGCTCGTACCGGCCGCTGTGGCAGGCCGAACCGGTGGAGGCCGCGATCTCGGGGCAGGCGGTGAGGAGTTCGAACCCCAGGGCGCCGTCAATGCTGACGTTGAGCGTGTTCGGCAGCCGGTCCACGGCCGGGCCGTTCAGGTGGACGCGGCCGGGCAGCCCCTCGGCCAGCCGCCGCTGGAGGTCGTCGCGCAGCGCCGCGATCCGCGCGGCCCGGCCGCCGGCCGGCTCATCGGCGGCGAGCCGTGCCGCGGCGCCGAGCGCGACGGCGAGGGCCACGTTCTCGGTGCCGGCGCGCAGCCCGTGTTCCTGGCCGCCGCCGTAGACCACCGGCTCCAGGCGCACCCCGTCGCGTACGTAGAGGGCGGCCGTGGCCTTGGGCGCGTACATCTTGTGTCCGACCACGGTCAGCAGATCGACACCCAGCAGCCGCACGTCCAGAGGGAGTTTCCCGGCGGCCTGGGCGGCGTCACAGTGGAACAGCGCGCCGTGCGTGCGGGCGAGGCCGGCCAGTTCGGCGACGGGCTGGAGGGCACCGGTCTCGTTGTTGGCGGCCATCACCGACACCAGCACCGTCTCCCCGGTGAGGGCAGCGGCGAGTGCGCCCGGGTCGACAAGGCCGGCACCGTCGACCGGAAGCACCGTCAGCCGTGCGCCGTGCAGCCGCTCCAGGGCCCGTGCCGTCTCCAGCACGGCCGGATGCTCGGTCGCCTGGGTGATCACATGGGGCCGGGCGCGGCCGGAGGCCAGCACCGCGCCGCGCAGGGCGAGCAGATTCGCTTCGGAACCCGAGCAGGTGAAGACGATCTCGGGGGGCCCGGCCCCGATCAGGGCGGCCACCCGGTCACGCGCCTCGGCCAGCGCCCGGCGGGGCTCGGCGCCGTAGGGATGGCTGCTGGAGGGGTTGCCGAAGAAGTCGCTCAGGTACGGCGCCATCGCCTCGGCGACCCGCGGGTCGACGGGCGTGGTGGCGTTGTAGTCCAGGTAGACCGGCCCGCCGGCCAGTGCGGGGTGCGGCGGGAGGGCGTCGCCGGTCATGTCGGCTCCGCGGCGGCGACGGGCATCGCGGTCCGGGCGGTCTTTGTCATCCAGCCTCCATGAATCCAGCCGCCGAAAAAGCCGGGGAATGCCGTAGATGAAACAGGGCGCTCCGAGCGAACGCCGCTTGCGACACGCTGGTCACCAGGCGGTTGCGGTGCCCACCACGGCGCCACGTCGCCGGACCGCTGCCGGCCGGGCCGTATGGCCCGGTGCCACCGGGACCACGCTGAGGGCGGTGACGCCGGCGTCGCGGTGCGGTCGGCCGGTCTCAGAGGCGGCTGTAGCGCTGGATGTCCTCGGTGAACTCCTCGACCGCCTTCGCGGTGAGCGTCGGCCGGGTGTCGGCGATGGCCGTCATGTAGTCCTCGGTGCCGGCCGGCCGGCCCTGGGGGTCGGTGACCTCGCGTTCGAAGGCGGCCTGTGCGCCCTTGCGCGCGGCGAACTCGATGTCGGCCGGGGTGAACAGCTCGCTGGCCCCGACCAGTTGGGTCACGTCCACCGTGTCGGCCGCGGCACCCAGATAGCGGGTCCAGATCGCCGCGCGGGCGGTGGTGTCGGGCGGCCCGATGGGGATGACGTAGTCGAACCGGCCCGGCCGCAGGAAGGCCGCGTCGAGGGAGCGCACGGAGTTGGTGGCACAGACCAGCAGCCGCTCGTCGTGCTCGCGGAAGACGGGGATCAGTTTGAGCAACTCGTTGGTCACCCCGTGCCCGGGATCCACCGCCTTGCCGGACCGGGCGCCGGCGATCTCCTCGACCTCGTCGATGAAGAGCAGCACCGAGTCCAGTTCCGCCAGCTCCGCGAAGACCTCGCGCAGCGCCGCGGCGAGTCCCTCGCTCGTGTCGGCCGCGAGCCGGGACGGGAACAGCTCCACGAACGGCCAGCCGAGCCGGGAGGCCACCGCCTTGGCGAAGCTGGTCTTCCCGGTGCCGGGCGGCCCGAACAGGATGACCGCCTTGGGCGGGACGACGCCGTAGCGGTCGGCCAGCGCCGGCTCCGTCAGCGGGAGCACGACACGGCGTTCGACGACCAGTTTCTCGCGTTCCATGCCGGCCATGGCGCCCCAGCACCCGGCGGGCAGCATGCGGCCGCCCAGGGCCGCGAGGACATCGACGTTCGGGGCCCCGGGCGGTTCGACCTTCTCGTAGTAGATCAGGTCGTCGCGAGAGCGGTAGCCGGAGTTCTCCAGCGCTTTCGTCCCGGGCGACCCGGCGGGCAGCAGCGCGCTGCTGTGGCGGATGCCCAGGGCCCTGAGCCGCCGTTCCAGCTCGGCGAGGAGAGCGCTGCCGATGCCCCGCTTGCGCCACTGCGCGGCGAGCGCCACCAGCAGGATCCATGCCCGCTTCCCGCACGCCTCGGCCACGGCCATGCCCACCAGTTCGTCGCCGACCGCCGCGACCACCGCCGTCTGACTGGTCTTGGCCGCGGCCATCACCTCGGAGATCGGAAACACCCGGTCCTCGTCGGCGCGGTGGCTCTGGTCCCAGATCTGGACGGCCTGGTCGAGATCGTCGTCGTGATAGTCGCGCAGATGCCATGCGGGCATCGCCACCACCTCACAGGGTACGGGGACCTCATTGTCCCCCGCGGGCGCTTCGGGGAGCACCTTGAGCCGGGGCGGGCCGCGGCGGCGCCGCAGCGCTCAGCCCGCCTCCTGCCCGCGGGCCGCGGCCCGGTGGGTGAGGGGTGCGCGCAGCCCGAGGTGGGAGCGCAGCGTCGTACCGGTGTACTCGGTGCGGTACACGCCGCGCTCCTGCAACGCGGGGACGAGCAGGTCCACGATGTCGTCGAGGCCGTCGGGGATCAGGTACGGCGTGACGTTGAAACCGTCGATCGCGCCGTGCCGCACGAAGTGGGCGAACTTGTCGGCGAGACCGGACGGGGTGCCCACGTGGCCGCGCTGGGGGCCGAGCGCGATGACCGTCTCGCGCAGCGACCAGCCGTGCGCCTCCGCCTTCGCGCGCCACTCGGCCACCACCGTACGCGGGTCGGCGATGCGCCGCGCACCGAAGGAGCCGTCGTTCTCGGTGACGACCGGATCCTCCTTCGGCAGCGGGCCGTCGGCGTCACGGCCGGACAGGTCGATGCCCCACAGCAGTCCCGCGATCCCCAACGCGGTCGCGGGGGTGACCTGTTGCAGCCGGATCCAGCGCTTCTTCTCCAGCGCCTCCTCCTCGGTGGCGCCGAGGATGATCTCCGTGCCGGGCAGGATGCGCAGGTCGTCGTCGGGCCGCCCCACGGCCCGCAGCCGGCGCCGGATGTCCTCGGCGAAGCCGAGCGCGTCGTCGAAGTCCGAGCCGTGCGCGGAGAAGATGACGTCGGCGTTGCGGGCGGCGAAGTCGCGTCCCTCGCCGGAGTCCCCGGCCTGGAAGATGACGGGATGGCCCTGGGCGCTGCGCGGCAGGGTCGGGGCGAGGTCGACGTCGAACTGCGGTCCGCGGTGCCGTACTCGGCGTACGGCCGAGGGCGCCGACCAGGCGGGGGCGCCCGCGGAGCCGGCGACGGCACGGTCCTCCCAGCCGTCCCAGAGGGCGCGGGCCACGGTGAGGAACTCCTCGGCGCGCCGATAGCGCTCGGCGTGGTCGAGGTAGCCGCCCCGGCGGAAGTTCGCGCCGGTCCAGGCGTTGTCCGTGGTCACCACGTTCCAGCCGGCGCGGCCTTCGGAGAGCAGGTCGAGGCCGGACAGGCGCCGGGCGAGGTCGGCGGGTTCGTTGAAGGTCGAGTTGGAGGTGGAGACCAGGCCGATCCGGCGGGTGACGGCGGCCAGCGCGGCGAGCTGGGTGATGGCGTCCGGCCGCCCCGCCACGTCGAGATCGTGGATCCGGCCGTCGACCTCGCGCAGCCGCAGCCCCTCACCGAGGAAGAACGCGTCGAACAGGCCCTGTTCGGCTCTTAGGGCGACCCGCTGGAAGGAGGCGGGGTCGATCTGCGAGCCGCTCTCGGGGGCGGACCAGATGGTCCAGTGGTTGACGCCCTGGAAGAACACGCCGAGGTGGAGCCGCGCGTGCGGCCGGGGGACGTCGAGGGGGTCGGTGCGGGTCATCGGGCATCCTCCTGGGTGGCCGCGACGGCGAAGCGGTTGGCGGGGCGGCGCAGACCCAGGGTCGAACGCAGGGACGTGCCGGGCAGCGGGCGGGTGATGCGGCGTCGTTCGGCGAGGGCGGGGAGCACGAGCCGGGAAAGGACGGGCAGGTCCTCGTCCAGCACCAGCGGATGCAGTCGTACGCCGTCGACGACTGCGCTCAACTCTTCCAGTAGGGCCACCAGTTGGGATGCGGGCCCGGTGTGGCGCAGTCGGCCGCGGTCGTTCCAGGGCGCGTGGCGCTCCAGGTCGGCGACGCGCTCGGCACCGGTGGCGTCCGGCGTGTCCAGGGCGACCTCGACTTCGGCGAACACGAGCGGGGTGCCGGCGTCCGCCGCGGCGGCAGCCAGCGCCGCACGGTCGCGGCCCGTGACCAGGGCGACGTCGAGCCGGTCCGCGGGCACCGCGTCCGGGCGGCCGAGGACGACGAGCTGCCCCTGGGGCGGACGCGGCACGATCGCCGGGCCCTTGACCGCGTACGTCTGTCCGGTGAAGTCGATGTAGTGCAGCCGGTCGCGGTCGAGGTAGCGGCTGGTGGCCACGGAGCGGATGACCGCGTCGTCCTCCCATGAGTCCCACAGCGCGCGGGCCACCTCCACACCGTCACCGGACTCCCGTGCCCGCGCGGCGGCGTCGCCGACCAGGGGACGCCCCCAGGCGCGGGCCGCCTCGGGCCGGTCCTCCTGCGTCACCACCCAGCCGGCCCGGCCCGCGGAGATGTGGTCCAGGGACGCCAACTGTCCTGCGACATGGAAGGGTTCGGCGTAGGTGACCGGTACGACGGGCGCGATGCCGATGGTGCTCGTGGACGCGGCGACAAAGGCCGCACGCTCCACCGCGCCGATACGGCCCACCGGATCGGGCGCGGCACCGGGCGGCAGCACGCCGTCGTCCAGGGTGATCAGGGTGAACCCGGCGTTCTCGGTGACGGCGGCGAGGTGGGCCACCCGGCGTGGGGTGAGGAGTTGGTCGGGGGAGTGGGCGGCGCGGCGCCAGGCCGCGGGATGGGCGCCGTCACCGTCGAGTTCGACGGCGAGGTGCAGGGCGGGACCGGGCATGGGTGATCCTTCCGGGAACACGGGAGCGGACGGGCGCGGGGCCACGACGAGACGGCCGGCGGTGCGGGCCGGCAGGGTCAGATGTGTACGGAAGGACAGACCGCGGAGGAGGTGCGGCAGTAGTCGACATGCCGCCGGGTGATCAGAGGCGTACCCGTGCCGGCACCCTGCGGTGCCACGCCAGGTACGCGCATCGAAGTCCTCCACCGGTCCGGAACGTGCGGGTTCAACGTAAGTGGTCGGTCCGGGCGCGTGTCAAGGGCGCCGTCAGTCGGTGGGCGCGGCGTCGCGTGTGCGCTGATAGTGACGCCTGGCCTTCATCCGGTTGCCGCAGACGGCCATGGAACACCAGCGGGCCTTGTTGGTCTTGCTGCGGTCGACGAGGAACCGCCGGCAGTCCGCGTTGGCACACGGCCGCAGGCGTCCGGGCGTCGTCTCCTGCAATGCGCTCCAGGTCATGATCGCGTCCACCGCCATCCGGCGGTCCGTGGGGACGTCGAGTTCCCAGGAGACTCCGGCGGGGGAGAGGCGCGGGTGCGCGGTGACGTCCGCCAGGAGCGGGGTCAGTGACGAGGCCGGGTCGCTGCCGCGGATCACGGCCTGCAGGGCGTCGCGGGCCCGCACGAGGTGCCGTCGCTCCTCGGCGGTGCCGCTGCCGCCGTGTGCCTGCTGCCAGAGCCTGGCCGCCTCCGGGTCCGCGAGCCGGTCCTGGACGGCCCCGCCCTCCACCGGCGTGGTGTTGAGGAGCTCCAGCAGCGTGTCCTGCCGCTCCCGATCGGCCACCTCGCGCCTCCTGACCTGCCTGATCGTTCGACAGGCTACACGAGCCCCCTCACCCGACCAGCCTAACCATTGAACGCGGCTTGACGGGTTAGGGGTGGTGTGCTCGACTGGCCATGTGACCGACGAAGTCAACAGAAGGGTCAGGGATATGGCTCCCGCCGTGCACCACCGCACCGCCACGGTCGACGGCCTTGAGGTCTTCTATCGGGAGGCCGGCGACCCGAAGACACCCGCGGTCGTCCTCCTCCACGGCTTCCCGACCAGCTCGCACATGTTCCGCCTGCTGATCCCGGCCCTGGCCGACCGCTACCACGTGATCGCGCCGGACCACATCGGGTTCGGCCAGTCCGCGATGCCGGCCCCGCGCGACTTCCCGTACACCTTCGACGCCCTCACCGACGTCACCTCCGGGCTGCTTCGGCACCTGGGCATCGACCGGTTCGCGATGTACGTACAGGACTACGGCGCCCCCATCGGCTGGCGGCTCGCGCTGAGGGACCCGGACCGCATCACCGCGATCATCACGCAGAACGGCAACGCCTACGAAGAGGGCTTCGTCAAGCCCTTCTGGGACGGCCTCTTCGCCTACGCCGAGGCGCCGGGACCGGAGACCGAGGCGTCCGTGCGCGGCGCCCTGACGCCCGAGAGCATCCGCTGGCAGTACGTCAACGGCGTGGCCGACCCCAGCCTGGTCAGCCCCGACAACTGGGTCCATGACCAGGCGCTGCTCGACCGGCCCGGGAACGACGAGATCCAGCTCAGGCTCTTTCGCGACTACCCCACCAACGTGGACCTGTATCCGCAGGTCCACCGGTACTTCCGCGACTCGCGAGTGCCGCTGCTGGCGGTGTGGGGCGCGAACGACGAGATCTTCGGCCCCGCGGGCGCGGAGGCGTTCGGCCGGGATCTGCCCGACGCCGAGATCCATCTGATCGACTCCGGCCACTTCGCCCTGGAGACCCACCTGGGCCCCATCACCGACCACATCCGCACCTTCCTCGCCCGCACCCTGACCTGAACCGGCGGACGGCACGGCGGCGGTGCTTTTCCGCACCGGCGGCAGTTGGTCAGTCGGCCGCAATGGGCAGGTTCGGCCCGCCCACGAGGAACCCCCGCAGACGGGGGGCGTGGGAACGGTCAGGAATGGAGAAGCGGGGGGTGGGGAGGCGTGGCTAGCTTGGCGGGTATGACGTCCATCGAACCCGTCACCCTTGAGGTGGCCGACCCCACGGCCGCCCGCCGCTTCTACACCACCGCCTTCGGGCTGGACACCCAGGTGCGTCTGCGTGCCTCCGAGGCGCCGACGACCGGCTTTCGCGGTTTCACGCTGTCGCTCACGGTGTCCCGGCCCGCGACCGTCCGCGGCTTCGTCGACGCCGCCCTCGACGCCGGCGCGAGGCCGCTCAAACCGGTCGCGAAGTCCCTCTGGGGCTACGGCGGTGTCGTACAGGCCCCGGACGGGACGATCTGGAAGGTGGCGACCTCCGCGAAGAAGGACACCGGCCCCGACACCCGCCAGATCGACCGGATCGTGCTGCTGCTGGGCGTCGCGGACGTGGCCGCGAGCAAGCGGTTCTACGTCGAGCAGGGCCTGGCCGTGAGCAAGAGCTTCGGCCCCGTGTACGTCGAGTTCGCCACCGCGTCGAGCCCCGTCCGACTGGCGCTGTACCGGCGCCGGGCCCTGGCCAAGGACGCCGGTGTCCCCGCCGAGGGCACCGGTTCGCACCGGCTCGTGATCGGCGGCGCCCGCGGGCCCTTCACCGACCCGGACGGATTCGCGTGGGAGGCCGCGTCCGTGGCGGCGACGTCCTGAAGTCCCCGCGCTGTCCCGCAGCCGGGCGTGCACGTGGCGTGCCGGTCGCACGGGGCCGCGAGCGGGTTGTCCCCACGCTCGGTGTACGGCGGGTGAGACAAATCGACGGTCCTCGCTCTCACTTCGGCGGCGCGGACGCCGGTGCCGGTTAGTGTCCGACGGCGTATGACGCGTGCGGTGCGAGAACGCAGCGCGAGAACGCAGCGCAAGAACAAGGAGACGGCATTGAAGGCAGTCGCCATCCAGGCGTTCGGCGGTCCGGAAGGTCTGGCACTCATCGATCTCCCCGCCCCGGACCCCGGCCCCGGACAACTGCTGGTCGTCGCTGAGGCGATCGGCGTCAGCGGCGCCGACACCCTGATCCGGAGCGGCGCCCTCGCCGGCTACGGCTTCAAGGAAGGGCACGTCCCGGGCAGCGAGGTGGCGGGCACCGTGACCGCGGTCGGCGACGGCGTCGATGCGTCCTGGGTCGGCCGGCGGGTGTGGGCGTTCACCGGAACGGGCGGCGGCTATGCCGAGCAGGCCGTCGCTGCCGCCGGGGAGATCCTTCCCCTTCCGGCGGGCCTGTCCGCGGTCGACGCGGTGACGCTCGGGAGTTCCGCGGTGGTGGCGCATTTCGGCCTCGCCCATGCCCGCTTCGCTCCGGGCGAGTCCGTGCTGGTGCGCGGTGCCGCCGGGAGCATCGGGATCATGACGGTCCAGCTCGCGGCCCGTGGCGGTGCCGGTGCGGTGGCGGTCACGACCTCGTCGGCCGAGCGTGGGCAGCGGCTGCGCAAGCTGGGCGCGACCCATGTGCTGGACCGCTCCGGTGAAGGAGCCGAGGATGCTCCCTCGGGTTTCGACGTCATCATCGACGTCGTCGCGGGCGCGGACATGCCCGCCTTCTTCGGCAGACTCAACCCCAACGGACGCCTGGTCGCGGTCGGCGCGGTCGGAGGTCAGCCGCCGGCGGACTTCGGCACCAGGATGATGGCGGCGTTTCAGAAGTCGATGTCGTTCGCCACCTTCAGCGCCGCGACCGTGCCCGCATCCGACCGACGTGCCGTGCGCGCCGGGCAGTTCGCCGCCGCGAGCCGTGGTGAGCTGCGCACGGTGGTCCACGACGTGCTGCCGCTGGAGCAGGCCGCGCTGGCGCACCGCAAGATGGACTCCGGCGAGGTGTTCGGCAGGATCGTGCTCACGCCGTAGCCGCCGGGGTGCGGTGCGCAGTCTGTGCGGGTGGGTGGTGGCTGGGCGCGCAGTTCCCCCCTGGTGGGTTGCCGTGGGCGTGTGACTGTGCGGGTGCTGGGGGCTGGTGTCGGTGGGGGCGTTGGTCAAGGGGTGACGGGGTCGGGTTCCGGGGGGAGGATGGTTGTGCGCTCCTCCTCGTTCGCCCACGACCAGGTGACGGCGGCCGCGGCGACGGCGAGGGGGAGCATGCCCACGATCATGGCCAGCCCCTCCAGCGGGTGCCCGGCGGCGATGACGCCGAGGGCGGGCAGGTCGAGGAGCGGTGCGGCAAGGAAGAGGTACAGACACCGGCCCGGGTCGCCCAGCCGGTGCCGGGTGCGGCCGACGACCGGGACCCAGAACACCACGGCCGCCGCCACCAGCACCGGCTCCGTCACCAACGAGCCGCCCGGTGGCCGCAGTGCGGCCGCCGGGCCGGCGAGCACCGCCCACGCGTGCGTCAGCACCAGCAGCGGGAGGGCGGCACCGGCCGGCAGGCTCACCCGCTCCCACAGCGGCGCCCGCCGCAGGAGCAGGACGAGGCCCGGAACCACGGCGGCGAGCACAAACCCGGCGAGCCCCATCGCCACCACGGACGGCAGCGGGGACATGTGCGTCGAGTGGTCCATGCGGTTCCTGCCCGTGTTGTGGCGCGGACCTCCAGGGTCACTGGGACCTTACGAAGGTTCCGGACGGGTCGCGAGCGGACACACCGCCCACATGGCGGGCAGGGCCCCTGACCGGCGATGACGCCGGTCAGGGGCACCCAGGATCTCCAGGGTGCCGCCGTCGGCGACGGACAGGCCCAGCAGGAGGCCGAGCAGCAACGTCTTTCAAGCGGACGTCGACTGCGACAACGCCACTGGTCAGAGTGGTACAACCGGGGATTTGGTCATCTCAAACGATCCTGAATCGCCCCACCAGCAGATCGCGGTCGCGGGACGAGGAGCCGACCAGCAGGTCGAACGCGCCGGGTTCCACGACGCGGCGCCCGTCCGCCGCGACGAGGGTGCAGTCGGCGGCGGGCAGCACGATGTCCACGTCGACCGTCTGGCCGGGCCGCAGATCGACCTGCCGATGGGCCTTGAGCTCCTTGTCGGCCCAGGTCACCGAGGTGACCAGGTCGCGCACGTAGACCTGGACGGTCTCGCGGGCCGGCCGGCGGCCGGTGTTGGCGAGGGTGACCGTCGCGCGCACGTCGTCGCCCGGTCCGACCTGCGGCGTATGGATCCGCAGGTCCGTGTAGGCGATGTCGGTGTACGCGCGTCCTTCGCCGAACGCGAACAGCGGGTCCTGGGTCAGATCGGCATAACGGTCCCCGTGCTGGCCGCGGATCTGGTTGTAGTACACGGGCTGCTGACCGACGTGGCGCGGAACGGTGAGCGGGAGGCGGCCGCTGGGCTCGATCAGACCGAGCAGGAGTTCCGCGATGGCACGCCCGCCGCGCATGCCCGGGTTGAACGCCTGGATGAGCGCCGCCGCGTCCACGGCCGACCGCGGCAGGACCTGCGGCTTGGAGCTGATCACCACGACGACCATGGGTTTCCCGGTGGCCGCGAGGGAGTCGAGGAGTTCGATCTGGCCGCCGACCAGGTCCAGGGTGGCGGTGGAACGGGTCTCACCGATCAGGCCGATGGTGTCGCCGACGACGGCGACGACGAGGTCGGCGTCCTCGGCGGCGGCGACGGCCTCACGCAGCAGGTCCGGGTCGGGCCGGGCGGGCACGACGATGTCCGGAGCGGGCTGCCCGTCGGGCAGCAGCGGTCCCTGCGGATCGGGCACGAACTCCGCGATGTGGCAGCCACGGGCGTGGGTGACCGACCAGTCGGCGGGCACGACCGCCTTCAGACCGTCCAGAACGGTCTCCGTCAGATGCCGCGGATGGCCGTCCGGCAGCCAGTCGGCCTGCCCGGAGGAACCGGCCCAGTCACCGAGTTGTGCGTCGGCCGCGTCGGCGTTGGGGCCGATCACGGCGATGCGCCGCGGGGCAGCCCCGGCGGGCGCCGCGGCCCGTCCCGATGCGTCGGCCGTCGCCTCGTCCACAAGGGGCAGCGTGCCGTCGTTGGAGAGGAGGACGAGGCTGCGGCGCGCCATCTCCAGGTTCAGCGCGGCGTGATCGGGGGATGCGATGGACACGGCCTGTCGGGCGGGGTCGGGCCGGCGCGGGTTCTCGAAGAGCCCGAGTTCGAACTTCAGCGTGAGGATGCGGCGTACGGCGGCGTCGATCTCGGCTTCCGTCAACTGCCCGCGGGCCACCGCGTCCTGTGCGCCGTCGAAGAACTGCGGCGTGGTCATGATGATGTCGTTTCCGGCGCGCACGGCCCGTGCCGCGGCCTCGGTGTGGTCGGCGCACACATGCTGCTCCCACACCATGCGGCCGACGTTGTCCCAGTCGGTGACGAGGGTGCCCGTGTAGTTCCACTCGTCGCGCAGGACCTCGCGCAGCAGCCACTGGTTCACGGTGATGGGCACGCCGTCGATCGACTGGTATCCGATCATGAAGGTGCGGCAGCCCTCGCGTGCGACGCGTTCGAAGGGCGGCAGGAACCAGGAGCGCAGCTTGCGGCGGCTGAGGTCGGCCTCGCTCGCGTCGCGGCCGCCCTGGGTCTCGGAGTAGCCGGCGAAGTGTTTGGCGCAGGCGAGCACGGCCGTGGGGTCGTCCAGGCCGTCGCCCTGGTACCCGCGCACCATCGCGGAGCCGAACTCGCCCAGCAGATAGGGGTCTTCGCCGAAGGTCTCGCCCACCCGCCCCCAGCGCAGGTCGCGGGCGATGCACAGCACGGGGGAGAAGGTCCAGTGGACGCCGGTGGCGGAGATCTCGACGGCGCTCGCGCGGGCGACGCGCTCGACCAGCTCAGCGTCCCAGGACGCGGCCATGCCCAGTTGGGTCGGGTAGATGGTGGCGCCGGGCCAGAAGGAGTGGCCGTGGATGCAGTCCTCGCCGATCAGCAACGGGATGCCCAGGCGGGTGCCCTCGGCGAGGTCCATGGCCTGCACGATGCGGTCCGGCGACGCGTGCAGGATCGACCCGACGTGCAGGTCCTCTATCAGATGGGTGACGCCGTCCTTCGCGTTGAGCTGGAGCATCTGTCCGACCTTCTCCGGCAGCGTCATGCGTGACACCAGATCCTCGACCCGTGCGGGAACGGGCAGTGCGGGGTCGCGGTAGGGGAGGTCGGCCATGCTTGTTCCTGTTCGTGAGGCAAAGAAGGTGGATACGGATACGACGACGGGGGGCGGCGGGAAGGGGCGGCTGGTCAGTGCCGGGGCTGGGGCATGATGGGTGGATGACCCCTGCCGAGACCCGCACCGCGGGCGCCACGCCCGCCTACGCCAAAGGCCGACAGCGCCGCGAGGAGATCGTCACCGCGGCCGCGTCCGTGTACGCCGACGCCGGGTACCACGGCGCGTCGCTGCGGGAGATCGCGAAGCGGGTCGGCATCAGTCATGCGACGCTGATCTACTACTTCCCGAACCGGGAGGCGCTGCTGGCCGCCGTGCTGGAGCGGCGCGACGAGGAGGACGACGCCCGCGGCTTTCCCCGGGAACCCGTCGGCATCGGGGGTGTGCGCCACCTCCTCGCGCTCGCGGCCCACAACGCGCGCCATCCCGGCATCGTCGAGCTGTACGTCCGCCTGGCGGCCGAGGCGGTCACGCCCGAGCATCCGGCGCACGACTACTTCACCCGCCACTACCGGGATGCGCGTGACTACATGCACTCCGCCTTCCGCGCCATGGCCGAGGGCGGGCATCTGCGCGAGGGGGTCGAGCCGCGTACCGCGGCCGTCGGCTTCATCGCGCTGATGGACGGGCTCCAGGTCCAGTGGCTGACCAATCCCGACGAAGTGGACCTGGTGAGCCCGCTGAGATTCTTCCTCCAGCAGGTGCTGACCACCCCGGTGGACTAGGGCGGCCGAGCCGACGCGCCGCTGCCCCATGCCCTCTCCCCCCTCTGGTCCGGGAACCGTCCATCTTTTCTACCACCCGGTTGAAAATCCCGCCATGGGGCAAGGGGCAGCGGCCGGGGTCAGCAGCCGGAGTCGGCGAGCACGTAGTGACCGGACGACGTCTGCTTGAGGGTGTGGGTGACGAACACGTTGTACAACCCCATGTTCTCGTTGGAGCCGTTGGCGTAGGTGGAGCCGCCGCTGGTGTGGGCCCGGCCCGCCGTGACATGGGCGTAGTTGGTGGCCGTCGTGCAGGTCGGCGCGGAGCCGGTGGTGGTGGCCGTGACGGCCGAGGAGGCCGTGCCGACCGTGCCGTCGGCGGCGACCGCGGCAACCGTGTACGTGTACGCCGTGGCCGGGGTCAGGGCGGTGTCGGTGAACGTGGTGCCGGTGGGTGTGCCGACCTGGGTGCCGCCCCGGTGGACACGGTAGGACGCGGCACCCTGGACCGGAGACCAGCTCAGGGAGATCGAGGTGTCGGTGGCCGGGTCGGCCGTGAGGCCGGTCGGCGCGGGAAGCTGCTCACCGCCGTCGCCCGGGGCGGTGCCGCCGCCCTGGTCGAGTCCCCAGAACTTCGCCGTGTAGTAGCTGGAGCAGATGGTGTCGAGGAAGTACGCGGCGGTGGTGCCGCACTGCTCGGCGCCGGAGCCCGGGTCGACGGCGAGGCCGTGGCCCATGCCGTTGATCTGGTAGAGCTGTACGGCGGGCTTCCCGGACGTGTCGTCATAGCTGGTCAGCGTGGTGCCCGCGGGCAGGCTCGTGGTGCTGGACGGGGTCTGTGAGATGCCGTGGACATTGGTCCACTGGTCGCGCAGCTCGGTCGCGTTGACGGGGTAGACCGTGTAGTCCGAGGTGCCCTGCCAGATCGCGACGCGCGGCCACGGTCCGGCATAACCCGGGTACTGGGCGCGGACCTTGTCGCCCCATTGGGCCGGGGTGAGGCCCAGGCTTCCGTACTGGCAGCTGGACGCGCCGATCTGGCTGGTCGCGCACTGCGCGGGCAGGCCGGAGGCGATCGAGCCGCCCGCGAACACGTCCGGGTACGCGGCGAGCAGGTTCGCGGCCATGCCGCCGCCCGCCGACAGGCCGGTCACGTACACGCGGTGGGCGTCCGAGCCGTACAGCGACTCGGCCTTGGTGACCATCTGGGTGACCGAGGCGGCCTCGCCCTTGTCGCGGGTGGAGTCGGCCGGGTCGAACCAGGTGAAGCAGGAGAGGGAGTTGTTCGCCGCGCCGGTCTGCGGGAACACCAGCGCGAAGCCGTACTGGTCGGCCAGCTTGGTCCAACCGGAGTTGGCGTAGTAGCCGTTGGCCGTCTGGCCGCAGCCGTGCATTGCGACCACGAGCGGGGCGCCGGCCGGCAATCCCGCGGGGACGTATGTGTACATCGACAGATTGCCGGGGTTGGAACCGAATCCGGTCACCTGGGTCAACCCGTCCGCGGCGGAGGCGGGTGGGGCGAGGGCGGTGGTCCCGGCAGCCGCCATGAGCAGGCCGGACACGGCGAACCGTCCGACCAGCCGGGCGAGTCGGCTGAGCAGGGTGGGGCGCACGGTAGTACCTCCGGAGTTCGTGAGACGCACGGAGGCGGGGGATTGACCCGTTCGTGCGGCTCTGGGGTCAGGGGGACGGTAGGCGCGGTGGGGTGGGGGCGGACATGTGGCGGTGCGCCATCGGGCCTCCTGGGATGTGTGGGTACGGTCCGTTGCCGGGGTCATGCCAAGAGCCCAGCGCGCACTGCGAAGAGCGAAGAGCGTGTCCGTGTGCAGTCCGTCCCGGTCCAGGCCCTATGGGGCCGGACACCATGGCTGGGCCGGGGAATGTATGGGCCGACCCTGTGTGTTCGGCCGGTTCGGCTTCCTACGGTGGCGGCCAGCGAACGCAGGGTGGGGAAAGCACAGAGGTGGGGGGAACGAGACAGGAGACGGACATGGAAGCGAGCACGGCAGTGGGTGGCGAAGGGCGCACCGTCGCCGAGATGCCGGTGCCCCGGGCCCGCGCCGACGAGCCCTCACACGCCTTCGGCGGGGAGGCCGACCGCACGGTGAGCGGCGATCGCGGGGCCCTGAGCGGTACCGACCTGATCAAGAGCGGCGGCGGGAACTCCCGCGGCGCCTCGGCCGCTTCGCACCTGCGGCATCTGCTGGAACTCCTCGCCGCCGACGCGCCCGCCGAGGCGCTGGGCGCGGTCACCGGGCAGGCGCGCGAGGCGGGCGTCGACGGGACGGACCTGGCGGAGACCGAGCGGGCGGTGGCCACGGCGCTGCGGGTGCGCAGCTCGCTGCGCGCGCATCGCCGCCGGGAACTCGAACTCGCCGCCCTGTTCGACACGGCCGGCGACCTCGCCGCCTCCCGCGACGTCGACGAGGTGCTGAAGGCCATCGTCCGGCGGGCCAGGATGCTGCTGGGCACCGACACGGCGTATCTGACGCTGCCGGACGAGGAGGCCGGGGACACCTACATGCGGGTCACGGACGGCTCCGTGTCCCCGGTGTTCCAACACCTCCGGCTGGACCTCGGCGAGGGACTGGGCGGCCTGGTGGCGCAGACCGCCCGCCCGTACGCGACCCCGGACTACTCCACCGACGAGCGCTTCCGCCACACCCGCGACATCAACGCGGGCGTGTCCGAGGAGGGTCTGGTCGCGATCCTCGGTGTGCCGCTGCTGCTCGGCTCGGTGCACGGCGGGGACCGGAAGGTGATCGGCGTGCTGTTCGCCGCCGACCGCAGCCCCCGCTCGTTCAGCCCCGACGAGGTGGCGCTGCTCTCCTCGCTCGCCGCGCACGCCGCCATCGCCATCGACACGGCCCGCGCGCTCGACGACACCCGGGCCGCGCTCACCGAACTCGCCGAGGTCAACGAGGTCGTGCGGGCGCACGCGGCGGCCGTGCAGCGGGCCGAGGAGGCACACGACCGGCTCACCGACCTGGTGCTGCGCGGCGGGGACGTGCGGGAGGTGGCCGTCGCGGTGGCCGGACTGCTCGACGGGGCGCTCACCGTGCACGATCCCGCCGGCCGGCCGCTCGCCGCGGTACGGCACGACGGCGGACCGTTCGCCGCCGACTCCATGGACGCGGGCTGGCTGGTGTCGGCCGCCGAGGAGTCCCGTACGGCGGGCCGCGCGGTGGCCCGCTCGGGGCGGTGGGTCTGCGCGGTGCTGGCCGGGCACGAACTGCTGGCCATCATGGTGCTGCACCAAAGCCACCCGCTGGCGGACGCCGACCGGCGGATGTTCGAGCGCGCGGGCGTCGTCACCGGCCTGCTCATGCTGCTGCGGCGCACGGTCGCGGAGACCGAGAACCGGGTGCGCGGCGAACTCGTCACCGACCTGCTGACCGACGCCGGACGCAACCCCGCGCTGCTCACCGAACGGGGCCGCCGACTCGGCATCGACCTCGACCGGCCGTATCTGGTGCTGGTCGCCGACACGGAGCCCACGGCCCGGGAGCGGCTGGGTTCGGCCGCCGTGCGCTACCTCTTCGGGGCCCCGGCCGGCTGCGCCGGCGCCGAACACGCCGGTGGCGTCGTGCTGTTGACGGTGGCCGACGAACGGCTCACGCCCGGTCAGTGCGCCCGTGCCGCGGCCTTACAGCTCGGGCACCTCACGGGCGCCCCGGTCACGGTGGCGGCCGCAGGACCGGTCTGCGGGCCGCACCGGATCGCGGACGCGCACGCCGAGGCGGTGCGCTGCCTGCGCGCCCTGCATGTGCTGGGCCGCCACGGCGACGGCGCGTCCGCCGGTGAACTGGGCTTCCTCGGCATGGTGTTGAGCGACAAGAAGGACGTGAGCGGATTTGTGCGCGGCACGCTCGGGCCGCTCCTGGACTACGACGCCCGGCGGGGCACCGAGCTGGTCCCCACGCTCGCCGCCTACTTCGGCGCGGGCGGCAGCCTGACCCGCGCCAAGGACACGCTGCACGTGCACGTCAACACGGTCGTGCAACGCCTCGACCGTATCGAGGCGCTGCTCGGCGCGGACTGGAGCCGCCCGGACCGCGCGCTGGAGCTGCAACTGGCCCTCAGACTGCGGGAACTGAGCGGTTGACCCGCTTGCCGGCGGTGGGCGGCCGCCAGTCCGCCGCCCTCGCGTGTCAGCCGCCCCGCCCCCGTGTGTCAGCGGCCCGTCGACCGGACGGCCGCCTTCAGCAGCAGGTCGGCGACGAGGCCCGCGCCGTCCTCACCGGTGAGCACCGTGTAGTGGTTGGTGCCCGGCGCGCGCAACGGTGTGACGCCGGTGCCGTCGAGGGCGGCGCGGGCGAGGCGTTCCTCGTCGTACAGCCCCTGCGGCTCGTCCATCAGACCGCGCTCCGCCCACAGCAGCGTGGCGGGGGAGGGCAGACGGCGGATCGCGGTCAGCACGTCCTCCTCGAACTGGCCGACACCGTCGGTGCGGACCGCCTCCAGACGGCACGAGGACCGCATGCTCGGCTCCTCACCCACCAGGTCGCGCTGGATGTACGCGTCCACCTCCCGCGTCCACCGGTCCGTGAACGCGGGGTGGACCCGCCAGAACGCCCGGTAGGCGGCCCGGTCGCGAAAGGTCATCGACAGCCGGTCCATGGCCGGGCCGATCACCGCGGTCATCAGCTCGTCAGGGGACAGCTGGGTGGGGGCCGGGAACCCGACCCCGCCGTCCACGAGCAGCAGCGGACCGAACCGCTCGGGGTGGCGTACCGCGGCCAGGGCCGCGGTGAACGCGCCCATCGAGTGCCCGGCCAGCACCGGCCGTCGCAGCCCCAGCGCCTCGGCCGTCGCGGCGGCGTCGTCGGCGTGCGCGGCGATGCCGTACGGCCCGGGAAGGTCCCGGCTGCCCGCGCGTCCGCGCAGATCGGGGGCGACGAGCGTGGCACGGCCCGCGAGACGGCGGGCGACCGGCCCCCAGGACAGCCCGTTGGCGGTGATGCCGTGCAGGGCGAGCACCGTGGGCGCCCCGGGATCGGCGGCGGCCCAGCGCAGCACGGCCAGGTCGCCGCCCGGCACGGGGACGCTCAGCTCCTCGAAGGGCAGCGGCTCGGGGCCCGCGGGCGCTTCGGCGGGCGGGGTGTCGGCGGTGGTCACGACGATTGCCTTTCCTTGACGTCGGCGTCGGCGGAAGCGGCCGACGCCCTGCTGTGCCGGACGGCGGGAGCGGTCCGCCCACCGCCGGTACCGGACCCGGATCCGTCGGCATCCGATTCTTCCCCGCGACCGCCGTCGCCGTCACCCGGGCCGGCGTCGGCACCGCGGCGCGCGGCGCGGGCGGCACGGACACGTCCGGGCAGGGCGGCGAGGCCGCCCGGCAGGACGCCCACGATGACCACGAACAGCACGCCCAGCAGGAACAGCGGCTGGCTGAGCGGCACCCGCAGCACGGCGGGCAGGTCCGCGACGGCCGCCGAGCCGGCGACATCGCCGAGGCGTTGGTCGGCCCAGGTGTACAGGACACCGCCCAGCATCGGCCCCCACCGGGTGCCGGAGCCGCCGAGGACGACCATCACCAGCAGCGACAGCGTGAACTCGGAGCTGGTGGTGTGCGGGGTGGAGCCGCCGGTCAGCAGCAGGTGCACGATGCCGCCCAGCGCGGCCAGTGCGCTCGCGACGGTGAAGGCCAGCAGCTTGAACCCGTACGGGCGCAGGCCCAGCACCTCGACGCGCCGCTCGTTCTCCCTGATGCCCTCCCAGACACGGCCGGTCGGCGAATGGGTGGTCCAGTGCACGACCGCGAGGGTGAGGGCGAGAAACGCGAGGGTGATCCAGTACAGGTTGGCGGTGTTCTCGATGCCGACGAGTGCCGACGGCAGCAGATCGGCGGCGACCGCGCGGCCCTCCTCGCCGCCGGTGAAGCCGCCCGGGTCGCGGGCGACCAGGATGGAGGCGGCCTGGGCGAAGGCCAGCGTCACCATCGAGAAGGCGATGCCGGTGACGCGCAGGGCGACCGAGCCGAGCAGCACCGCCAGGGCGATGCCGAAGACGAGGCCGAGCACGGCGGACAGGCCGAACGACAGCCCCGCCTCCTGCATCATCGTGTTGGTGGCGTAGCTGCCCGCTGCGAAGTACAGCGCATGGCCGAAGGAGAGCAGGCCGGTGCGGCCCAGCAGCAGGTCGTAGCCCGTCGCCAGGGCGCCGAACAGCAGGCACAGCGCGAGGAGTTGCAGACTTCCGGGACTGCCGACGGGCCCGTCCAGCAGACCGGGGACCTCGATGGCGCCGTAGGGCAGCACGAACAGCAGGACGAACAGGCCCACGGGCCACCAGCGCAGCAGGCGGCGGGCGGCGGAACGCTCCGCACCGGCCGCGAGAGCGGCGCCGGTGCCGGTGACGGTGCTCATGCGAGCCTCCCGGTGAGACCGCGCGGGCGCACCAGCAGCAGGGCGGCGAGCAGCACGACGACGGCGAGGTCGCCGAGTCCGGCGGTGGTGTAGTAGTTGGCGAACTGCTGGACGAGCCCGATGACGACGGATGCGACGGCCGCGCCGGTCACCGAGCCCATGCCGCCCGTCACGACGACCACGAACGCGAAGATCAGCAGCGAGGTGCCCTGGCGGGGGTCGACCGAACCGAAGTACAGGCCGCCGAGTGCGCCGCCCAGCGCGGCGGCGGCACCGCCGATGGCGAAGACCAGGGTGAACGCCTTGCCGACGTCGATGCCCAGCGCGGTCACCATGGCCCGGTCCTCGACACCGGCCCGGACCACCAGTCCGTGCCGGGTGCGGTCCAGGAACAGCTTCAGACCGGCCCAGACCAGGACGGCCCCGGCGATCAGCACGAACCGGTTGGCCGGGATCTGCGCGCCGAGCACACCGACCGTGTCCTTGAGCGCCTTCGGGCCGGGGAAGGTCAGCGCGTCGGTGCCCCAGATGCCCGCGAGCAGCGCGGGCACGGCCAGCGAGACGCCGACCGTGGCCAGCACCTGCTCGCGGGGCCTGGTGTACAGCGGTCGTACGACGGCCAGTTCGAGCAGGACCGCCGCGAGGGTGCCGACCACCACGCCGAACCCGACGGCCAGCACGAAGCCGGCGCCGCCGGAGCCGGCGCCGGGCAGGTTGCCTGAGGCGGCCCACCAGGTGGCGTAGGCGCCGATGGACAGCAGCGCGCCGTGCGCGAAGTTGAGCACGTCCATCAAGCCGAAGATCAGCGAAAGGCCGGAGGCGATGAGGAAGTACAGCGCGCCGAGGCCGAGCCCGGTCAGGGTGAGCAGGACGACGGTGTCCATCAGGCGTCGGCCTCCGTTCGGTCGGACCGCGGACCCGCGGGCGCATCGGCGTCGGCGGACCCGTCGGGCGGAGCGGCGGCCGGCGCCGCGAGGGCTGCGGAGGCGGTGGGCGCGCGGCCGACACCGAGCAGCCGGCGGGTGGCGTCCGGGTCGCCGAGCAGGCCGGCGGCGGGCCCCTGGTGGGCGGTGCGGCCGTCGGCGAGCACCGCGCAGTGCGTGGCGAGCCGGCGGACCATGGCGAGGTTCTGCTCGACGAGCAGCACCGGGACGGCCTCGGCGGCACGCTCCAGTACCTGTGTGACCTCGGTGACGACCTTCGGTGCCAGGCCCTTGGTCGGCTCGTCCGCGATGATCAGCCGATTGCCGTTGAGCAGGGTGCGGCCGATGGCCACCATCTGCTGCTGGCCGCCGGAGAGCGTGCCGGCCGCCTGCTTGGCGCGCTTGAGCAGTTCGGGGAAGAGTTCGTGGACGAGGGCGTAGTCCGGCTCGCCGTCGCCGCGTTCGGCCAGGCGCAGGTTCTCCGCGACGGTCAGCCCGGCGAAGACGCCACGGTCCTCGGGCGCGTAGCCGATGCCGCGGCGCACCAGGGTGTGCGTGGGCAGGCCCACGGTCTCCTCGCCGTCCAGCAGCACGCTGCCGGTGCGCGGCACCAGGCCGAGCACGCCCCGCACAGTGGTCGTCTTGCCCGCGCCGTTGCGGCCGAGCAGGGCGGTGACACCCTGCTCGGCCACATCGAGGTCGACGCCGTGCAGGATGTGCCGGCCGCCGATCAGTACCCGCAGGCCGCGCACGCTCAGCAGGGGAGCGCCGCCGGGTGCGGGGGGTGCGGCGGTGACGGTTCGGGCCGCCCGGTCGGGGCTCACAGGGCCTCCCCGAGGTAGGCCTGCTGGACGGTGGCGTCGGCGGTGACGGCCTCAGGGGTGTCCAGCGCGAGCAGGCTGCCGTGGTGCATCACGGCGAGCCGGTCGGCCAGGCCCAGCAGGACGTCCATGTGGTGCTCGACCATGAGCACGGTGCGGCCCTCCTCACGGTGCAGGGTGCGGATGAGTTCGGTCAGGGCGGGTACCTCCTCGGCGCTGACGCCCGCCATCGGCTCGTCCAGCAGCATCAGCCGGGGCTCCGCGACCAGCAGGACGGCGAGCTCCAGTTTCCGTTTCTCGCCGTGCGAGAGGGACCGGGCGGGGGCGTCGGCGCGGTGCGTGAGGCCGGTGCGGGCCAGCACGTCGTCGACCTTGTCCTGGTGCCGTGGGGCCCGCCGCCAGATCCGGTACGAGCCGCCGACCGCGGCCTGCGCGGCGAGCCGGACGTGTTCGGCGACGCTCATCGCGGGCCACAGGCTGGACGTCTGGAAGGTGCGGCCGAGGCCGCGCCGCGCCCGCACGTACGGGGCCTCGCCTGTGATGTCCGTCCCGTCCAGGACGATGCGGCCCGTGGTGGCCGGGACCAGCCCGCTGATCAGGTTGAACAGCGAGGTCTTGCCGGCCCCGTTGGGACCGATGAAGGCGAGGAACTCGCCCTCGTACACGTCCAGGGAGACGTCCGAGAGGATGGTCGCGCCGCCGACGCTCCAGCCGACGCGGTCCAGACCGAGGACGGCCGCGGGAGCCGCCGTCGCACCGGACACGCCTCCCGCGCTGCGGGATGCCGTGGTCACGGGTCAGCCCGCCAGGGGCTTGACGGGCGGGGCCACCTTGTCCAGCGGGAGCGTCCGGACCAGCTCCGGCTCGGCGGTCTTGCCGCTGCCCTTGAGCCGCGCCTGGAACATCGGCTGGAGCAGGGCGTGGTCCTCGGCGCGGATCCGCTGCTCACCCTTGACGCCGTCGAACGTCCAGCCCTCCAGGGACTTCACCATGGCGTCGGTGTCGGTGGCGCTCGCTGCGACGGCGCGCACGATCATCTGGGCGGCGGTGAAGCCGTCCGGGGTGAACAGGTCGGGGGTGCCGCCGGCCTTCTCGACCGACTCGGTCATGGCCTTCTCGGCGTCGGTGCCGGCCGCGCCCGGGAAGTAGTGCGCGAGGAAGGTGATCTTCTCGCCGCCCGCCCCGAAGACGGGGTACGAGGCGGTGCCGGCCAGGCCGGTGGTGACCTTCGACGAGGTCAGCACGCCCTGCTGGTCGAGGGCGGTCCACAGCGCGGGGGCGGTGGCGCCCGCCCAGGCCACGAACACCAGGTCGGGTGCGGCGGACTTGACCTGCCGGGCGAACGGGGTCAGGTCGGTGGCGCTGGGCGGGGCCAGCACGGAGGAGACGGTGGCGCCCTCGCCGCCGAGCACCGCCTTCACGGCGTCGACGTTGGCCTGACCGAAGGTGGAGTCCTGAGCCAGCACGGTGACCTTCTTGCCCTTGGCGTCGCCGAGCATCGCGGCGGCGGTCAGGGTGTCCTGGTAGGACTGCCGGCCGGACCGGAACGTGTACTTGTTGATGCCGGTCAGGCCGTCCGTGGCGGCCGGGCCGTCGATGAAGAGCACCTTGTTCTGGGCGGCCAGCGGGGCCATCTGCAGGGCGATGCCGGAGTCCGTGCTGCCCGCGAGGATCTTCGTGCCCTTGCCGATCAGGTCCTTGGCCGCGGCGATCGCCTTGGAGGCGTCACCGGCGTCGTCCCGCTCGGTGATCTCGATGGTGTGGCCGCCGGCCTTGCCGGTGCCGTTGGTGGCGTGATCGAGACCGGCCTTGAAGCCCTCGATGTACTGCTTGCCGTAGGCGGCGAGCGGACCGGTCTTCGAGTAGACGAGGCCGACCTTCACGGCCGCCGTGCCCTTCGAGTCGCCGGCGGAGTCGGAGCCCGCCGTGCCGGCCTCGGCGCAGCCGGAGGCGAGGAGTGCGGCGGCCGCGAGGACGGCCCCGGCGAGGATTCTGGTGCGGCGCAGGTGTGCGCGGTGTGCGGGCATCGTGGGCATCGGACCGGCTCCCGGGGGGTGGATGCCGCGCCGAGCCGTGCCGCGGACAGTGGCGGCGGCACATGTACGGCGGACGGCGGCGGCGCGGTTGCTGACGCAGGGGACGGTAGGAGCCACCGAAGGGCTGCCGATATGGTGTTGACCACCGCAGCTGAGGTGGTGCACATATGTCCGTCCCACATGGTTCCGGCCCATAGAGAACGGTCGGCCGCGCCGCTCCAGGCCGACGAGCCTGCCCGTGGTCGTCGTCGGGTCCTCGGAGGGGGCAGCCGCCGGTCTGCGGTCTCCGCCCCGCTCAGCTCGAACACCGGCCGTTCCACCTGCGGGAACGGCCGGAGGATCGGGTGGTCGGCGAACACTGCCTTGGCTCCCCGGCCGGCGAGATGCCGCCCACGGCCTGAGGCCCGCCGCGTCACCTCCAGCGCAGCAGCGCCCCCAGTCCGCCCGCGGGTATGTCCTCGTGCGTTCCTGTCGCCGGGGTCACCGAGAGGGCCGCGGCGTCGGTGGCGACCACGGAGCGGATCACGGCGTCGTCGGCGCGGGTCGGCCAGGGCCGCGGCTCGCCCAGTGTCTTGAGATCCGTGCGCCGCACCGCCACCTGGTCGGGGGCCTCGCCGATCCACACCTCGCGGTGTGTGTCGGGGCCGTCCGGACGGACCAGCAGTTCGTCGATGCGGTGCTCACGCGCCGCCTCGACCAGCGCGGGCACGCCCTCCACGGCTCCGGCACGCCCTTCGGCGTCGGGGGTCCGGGCGGCCAGGAACCGTCCCAGCTCCGCTTCCGCGCGCCGACGGACGTGCTCGACGCGGGCCCGCTCGACCTCCTCGTCCAGGAGCCTGCTGCCGATGCCGTGGTCGGCCTCCACCACGCGGTCGGCCAGTTGCTGGGGCAACCGCTCGTGCACGGCACGGCACTCCCGCTGCTCCCCGACCAGGATCAGCAGGTCGGCGCGGACCTCGTCCTGGCACGCGGCGAGCGCGTCGGCGATCTCCCCGGCATTGTTGTCCCAGGTGTTCTCCACCCTGAGCTGGAAGTGCCGCTCCGACCAGTCGGCCGTCGCCGTGCGGTGGATGGGCCAGGACTGACCGGTGACCGAGCCCGTCCCACGGCTGCCCACCCCGCTGCGCAGTTCGAAGTCCGCGCCCCTGCGGTCGACGTACGCCACCAGGCAGACGGGGTCCTCGCCCGCCAGTTCCAGCAGCGGCGCCACATGCGGCAGGGGCGCCCACCGGGCAGAGGTGCCGCCCGGCGGCCGGGCCAGCGGCGGGTCCAGGAACACCTCGCCGGCATGCGCGAAGACGGCTCGGCCGTGCGGATCGGTGGAGTGGCGCAGATCGTCCACGGCCTCGGTGACGGCCCGGCAGGTCGGCTCGTCGGCTCCCTGCTCGGCCAGCTCGCGGCCGACCGCCTGGGCGGTCAGCTCCCGTTCGTGCGGTGTGTCCTCCGTGTGCCGTGAGAGGTCGACGTACACCGACGCCCAGGGCCCGGAGCGTTCGTACAGCGGATACAGAAAAGCAAGATCCATGGTCTTCTCCCGGGTGCGCGCTGCGGCCGACGCGCCGTGCGGCGTGGCCGGGCCGGTCGTCCGCCGCGTCCGGCACCCCGTCACGCGGTCGCGGTCTGCTCGGCGAACACGTCCAGGAACGTCTCGCAGAACGCCTTCAGGTCGTCCGGCTTGCGGCTCGTGACGAGCTTGCCGGGGCCGTGGTCGCAGACCTGTACCTGCTCGTCGACCCAGGTGCCGCCCGCGTTGCGGATGTCGGTGCGCAGGCTCGGCCAGGAGGTCAGCGTCCGCCCCCGCACGACGTCGGCCTCGACCAGCATCCACGGGGCGTGACAGATCGCGGCGACCGGGCGGCCCCGCCGGAAGAAGTCCTTCACGAACGACAGGGCCGGCTCACTCAGCCGCAACTGGTCGGGGTTGGCGACGCCGCCCGGCAGCACCAGCGCGTCGAAGGAGCCGGCCGATGCGGGGTCCACGACCTCGTCCACGGGAAAGGTGTCCGCCCTGTCGAGATGGTGGAAGGCCTGCACCTCGCCCGGCCGCGTCGACACCAGTACGGGCTCGTGGCCCGCGTCGGTCACGGCCTTCCAGGGTTCGGTGAACTCGACCTGCTCCACGCCTTCGGGTGCGGTCAAAAACGCGATGCGCATGATGGTGATCGTCCTTTCGTCGGCCGTACGCCGCGGCGAAGGTGTGCCCTGCGGCGGTTGCCGCCGGTTGCCTCCCTTGGATTCGGCGCGCTCGCGCGACGCCGGTGTGACGCCGCCCGGAGTACCCACCGGCATCGCACCTATGCGCCCTGGCGGGCGTGGCCGGTCGCCGGCCGCTGCGGCGCCGTCACGGGTGTCCCCGCCGCGGGGACACCCGTTCCGGCGCCGCCCCGTGCCACCGTCACGCGGCCGCCCGCAACGCCTCCCGCTCCGGTACGCCTGCATCCCCTGCGTCTCCTTGCACCGCCCGCGGCACCGGAGCCGGCAGCCGGCGCGCCCGCAGGACGCGGCCGGCCGTGATCGTTCCGGCGATGAGCAGGCCGCCGACGATCAGGGCGCCGCGCGCACCGGAGACCTCCATCAGCAGGCCGAGCGCGGGCGGGCCGCCGAGGCTCCACACCGTGCCGATGCTGCTCCAGACGCCGAGCACCCGGCCCCGCAGATGGGCGGGCGGGTCGGTCTGCAGCACGGCCGTGCCCGCCGTGTCGGAGGCGGACTCCACCACGGCCATCGGCAGGACCAGCACCAGCAGCACGGCCAGCGAGGGCGACAGCCCGGCCGCCACCTGGAGCAGTCCGCCGGTCGCGGCCAGCGTGCCGACGAGCCGGACCGAGGGCCGGCGGGTCCGGGCGCCGAGGACGGCACCGAGGGCGCCGCCCACGGCGAGCACGGTGGACACGGTGCCGAACGCCCCCGCACCGCCCGCGAGCGGCCCGGTGACGAGCACGGCCAGGGTGAGCCCGTAGTTGCGGCCGAGGACCGAGCTGATGCCGGTGACGCAGGCGAGCGCGACCAGTCGTGGCCGCCGCGCGAAGTGGGCGAGCCCCTGGCGCACGGTCATGTCCCGGTCGGCCGGGTCGCTGCGCACGGCGGGCGCATCCTTCGGCACGGTACGCGCCGATCTGCCGTACGCGGGGCGCAGCAGCGGCACCACCGCGGTCACGAACAGGAACGACAGCCCGTTGGCGGCGTAGGCGGCGGCCGTGCCGAGGAAGCCGACGGTCACGCCGGCCAGCGCCGTGCCGAGCAGCCGGCCCGCGCTGTGCACCAGGGCGCCCACGCCGATGGCCGAGGGCACGTCCCCCGCGGGCACGAGATCGTTGCCGAGCAGGGCGCAGGCCGGTCCGTCGACGGTGGCGATGATGCCGGTCAGGGCGGCGAGCACGAGCAGGGACGGCAGGTCGAGCCGGTCCAGGGCCACGAGCACGGCCGTCGCGAACGCCACCGTGCCGAGCAGGGCCTGGCTGACGGCGACCGTCAGCCGGCGTGGCCACCGGTCGACGGCGGCGCCGCCGAGCACGCTCATGAGCAGTGCGGGCGCGGCCTGCACGGACATGGACAGGCCCGTCGCGGCGGCCGATCCGGTGATCTGCAGGACGAGCAGGTTCTGCACCGTGAGCTGCATCCAGGTGCCGACGTTCGACACGAGGTTGGCGACGGACCACCAGCGCATGCTGCGGTGCCTCAGCGACCGCCAGGGCGAATGCGAGGCTCCGGTGCGCGAGGTGGCGGTTTCGGGCATGGAAGAGGGCGGGGAAGGCGGGGAAGGCGGGGAAGGGGGAGAAGACACGGTCCGGTACTCGATGACGACGGGGAGTCAGCGACAGGGGCCGGGCGGAGCCGAGCGGCCCGACCGGTGCAGCCGAACAGCCCGGCCGCGCTGCGTGTGCAGCGTCCACCGAGTCGGTCACGGCTCGGACCATCGTGGCAGAGCGGTGCCGCGGCCGACCGTTCCCGTGCCGCGGATGCCGCCGCGGCTCGGCCCAACTGTGCGCGGCTGCGCCGCACTTGGGGTATGAGTGTGTTTGCTCACAGGCGCACCCGGCCAGTAGCGTTCACCAGTTGAAACCAACTGTGTCCGCCCTGGTCAGCGGGGCGCGGCGGGACCTGGGGCGGGCCCGGTCACGCGTTGTGCACGCGGGGCTGCCGGCCCCGGCGGTGCCGGCGGGCAACTGCCGGATGACACGGGGAAAACCAGGGGCCGGGAATCAGATGGCGTCGCGCCGTCACGCCGCTTGGGCCCGGGTGTGCGGTCCATGCGGTCGTCCGGACGCGCGGGCTCCGGCGCGCAGAAGGCGCGAGCACACCGAGGAAGTGGGACATTAGGAATCAACGTGTGAAAACTACTGCCCGGGGGAACCCAGTGGCAGTGCCGTCCGCACAGCGGCGGACCCGGGGCACGCTGACACTCGCGAGTGCACACCGGCCGGAACTTTCACTTTCGCACAAACATGTTTCTCTTCCCCGCCGGACGGTGAGGGCAGCGTGGCCTTCCTGCACCGCGACGCGGCCAAAGGACGCCTTATGACTGATACGACGACGTGTGCCACCTGGCGACATGCCCTGGTGACCGGCGGTGCCGGGTTCATCGGCAGCCACCTGTGCGAGCAGTTGCTGAACGCGGGAACCGAAGTCGACTGCGCCGACAACCTGTTGTCCGGAGCGCGCGCGAATGTCGCGCACCTCCAGGGCCGCCCGGGCTTCCGGTTCGTGGAGTGCGACGTCTGCGCGCCCGATGCCACCGGGCGGCTGGCCGGACCGTACGACCTGGTCCTGCACTTCGCCTGTCCCGCCTCGCCCGCCGACTATCTGCGGCTGCCCCTCGAAACCCTCGACGCAGGCAGTCTGGGCACCCGCGCCATGCTGGCCCTCGCCGAGCGGGACGGCGCGCGGTTCCTGCTCGCCTCGACGTCCGAGGTCTACGGCGACCCCCTGGTGCATCCCCAGCGCGAGGACTACTGGGGCAACGTCAACCCGGTCGGCCCGCGCAGTGTCTACGACGAGTCGAAACGTTTCGCCGAGGCACTGGTCACCGCGCATGTGCGCACCAAGGACGCCGACGCGGGAATCGTGCGCCTGTTCAACACCTATGGGCCGCGCATGCGGGCACACGACGGCCGTGCCGTGCCCACCTTCGTCTGCCAGGCCCTGGCCGGTCAATCGCTGACCGTGGCCGGGGACGGCAGCCAGACCCGTTCCCTGTGCTACGTCGACGACATCGTGGACGGCATCCTGCTGGTGGCCGCCAGCCGGTCGGTACGCCCCGTCAACCTCGGCGGCACCGACGAGGTGACCGTGCGGGAGATCGCCTCGCGCATCGTGGAACTGGCGGGTTCCTCCTCCCGTATCGAGTTCGTCGACCGCCCCGCCGACGACCCGCAGCGGCGCCGCCCGGACACTGCGCTGGCCCGCGAACTGCTGGGCTGGACGCCCCGGGTGCCCTGGGAGGAGGGCATCAAGCAGACCATCGCCCACTTCGCGGCGCGGCCGGTGCCCGAGCCGGCCCCGCAGGTGTGAGGCGCCCCCCCATGCCCCGACGGAGGCACCATGCGTGTTCTGGGAATCAACGCCCTCTTCCACGACCCCGCCGCCGCACTCGTGGTCGACGGCCGGATCGTGGCGGCGGCGGAGGAGGAACGCTTCAGCCGGCGCAAGCACGGCAAGCGGCCGATCCCGTTCTCCGCCTGGGAACTGCCCGAACTGTCCGCCCGCTGGTGCCTGGACCACGCCGGCCTGACCCCGTCGGACCTCGACGCGGTCGCCTACTCCTACGACCCCGAACTCGCCCGCCCGGCCGGCCTGATGGGACTGGACGACCCCTGGGACCACCTGCGGCAGGACTACGCCCGCCGGGCACCGGACTTCCTCGCCGAGGCGCTGCCCGGACTCGATCCGGACAAGGTCCGCTTCGTCGCGCACCACGTCGCCCACGCCGCCTCCGCCGGCCAGGCATCCCCGCATCCGGACTGCGCCGTGCTGGTGCTGGACGGCCGCGGCGAATGCGGTTCCCATCTCGCCGGCCGCTATGTCAACCGTGAACTGAGCGTGCTGCGTTCGCAGTCGCTGCCCGACTCGCTGGGCCTGTTCTACGAAGACCTCACCCAGCACCTCGGATTCCTGCGCAGCAGCGACGAGTTCAAGGTGATGGCCCTCGCCTCCCACGGCGAGCCGCGCTTCCTCGACCGGCTGCGCGGCTATGTCCACCCGGACGCCGACGGGGGCTTTCGGGCCCGCCCCGTGCCCTGGGCGTCCCTCGTGCCGCCCCGCGCCCCGGGCGGCGCCTGGACACAGGACCACGCCGACGCGGCGGCCAGCGCCCAGGTGTGTCTGGAAGAGGTCCTGCTGGGCCTTGCTCGGTGGCTGCGCGAGCACACCGGCGAGGACGCGCTGACCCTGGCGGGCGGCGTGGCACTCAACTGCGTGGCCAACACCCGGCTGTACCGGGACGGCCCGTTCACATACATCTGGGTGCAGCCCGCCGCCGGGGACGCGGGAACCGCCCTCGGCGCCGCGCTGCACGTCGCCCACCAGAAAGAAGCCGTGGAGGCCATGCCGTCCGCCGCCCTCGGACGCGGCTGGCACGACGCCGAACTGCGCGCCTGGCTGGAGCGTGCGGCCGTACCCTACGAGGAACCCGAGGACATCGCGGAGACCGTCGCCGAAGAACTCGCCCGCGACGGCATCGTGGCCTGGTTCCAGGGCCGCAGCGAATACGGCCCCCGGGCGCTCGGGCATCGCTCGCTGCTGGCCCATCCCGGCCGCGCCGAAAACCTGGAACGGCTCAACGCGGTCAAGGGACGTGAGGAGTTCCGCCCCGTCGCCCCGATGGTGTCGGCCGAACGGGCCGCGGAACTCTTCGACGGCCCCCTGCCCAGCCCGTACATGCTGTTCGTGCACGACGTGGCCGCCGAGTGGCGCGCGCGCATCCCCGCGGTCGTGCACGTGGACGGCACGGCCCGGATCCAGACCGTGGACCGCGCCAGCGAGCCGCTGGTGGCCCGGATGATCGACGGCTTCGAGCGCCGTACCGGGCTGCCCGTGGTGGTCAACACCAGCCTCAACACCGCCGGGCGGCCCATGGTGGACGACCCGCGCGACGCCCTTGAGTGTTTCGGCTCCGCCCCCGTCGACCTGTTGGCGCTCGGTCCGTTCGCCGTGCGCCGGAAGAAGGTGTTCGCATGATGTGCGGCCCCGGTGTGCGGGGGCACGGCGTCCCCGCCTACGCCGTCGTCGTCCCCACGATCGGGCGTGACTGCCTCACCGCGTGCCTGCGCGCGCTCGCCGCGGCCGACGGCCGTCCACCCGAGGAGGTGGTCCTCGTCGACGACCGCACGGACCCCGCCACGCCGCTGCCCTTGGAAGCGGCGGGCGTCCTGCGGGACCGTACCCGCACGCTGCGCACGGGCGGACGAGGTCCGGCGGCTGCCCGCAACGCCGGGTGGCGCACGGTGCGCGCGCCCTGGACCGTCTTCCTGGACGACGACGTCCAGGTGCTGCCCGACTGGTCCCGCCGGCTCGCCGAAGACCTCAGCGCGGCCGCCGCGACCACCGGCGGGGTGCAGGGACGCCTGCGGGTCCCGCTCGACCCGGACCGCAGGCCCACCGACTGGGAACGGGGCACCGCGGGTCTGGAACATGCGGCCTGGGCCACCGCCGACATGGCCTACCGCACGGCGGTACTGGCCGAGGTCCAGGGCTTTGACGAGCGGTTCCGCCGCGCGTTCCGGGAGGACGCCGACCTCGCCCTGCGGGTTTCGGACGCGGGCTGGTCCCTGTGCCGCGGGCGGCGCATTACCCGCCACCCGGTGCGGGACGCCGACCGGTGGGTGTCGGTACGGGCCCAACGCGGCAACGCGGACGACGCGCTGATGAGCCGTCTGCACGGCCGCGACTGGTGGCACCGCGCCCGGGCACCGCGCGGCCGGCTGCCCCGGCACGCGCTGGTCACGGCCATGGCCCTCGCGGCGCCCGCGCTCGCCCTGACCGGCCGGCCGCGCGCCGCCCGGGCCGGCGCCGCCCTGTGGGCGCTCGGCACCGGCGAGTTCGCCCTCGCCCGCGTCCTGCCCGGACCGCGCACCGCACCGGAGGTCGCCACCATGCTCGCCACCAGCGTCGTCATCCCGCCGCTGGCGGTTGGCCACTGGCTCACCGGTCTGGTACGGCACCGGGCAGCCGTGCCCCTGCGGCCAATGCCGTCGAAGCGGGCACCGGCACCGACCGCCCGACGGGCCACGCCGTTCGGAGGCACACCATGACGCGCCGCGCCGCCGCCCGGAGTTCCACCGTGTGTGGTGTGGCTCGTGTGCCCGCGGTCGTGCCGTTCCTCCGTGGCGGCGTGCGAGGTGACGCGTCGTGAAGGTTCTGGTCGTCCGTCTCGACAGCTTCGGTGACGTGCTGCTCGCCGGGCCCGCGGTCCGGGCCGTCGCCGCGCACAGCTCGCACGTGACGATGCTGTGCGGCCCGAGCGGGGACCCCGCCGCCCGGCTGCTCCCCGGCGTCGACGACGTGATCGTGTGGGCCGCGCCGTGGGAGGGCTTCGATCCGCCCGCCGTCGCCGAGGCGGACGTCGACGGCCTGATCCGGTGCCTGACGGACGCCGCCTTCGACACCGCGCTCATCCTCACCTCGTTCCACCAGAGCCCCCTGCCCACCGCGCTGCTGCTGCGACTGGCGGGCGTCGGGCGGATCGGCGCCGAAAGCGTCGACCACCCCGGGCGGCTCCTCGACGTACGGCACCGGCGTCCGCCCGGCCGGCACGAGGCGCAGGCGGCGCTCGACACCGCCGCCGCCATGGGCTTCCTGCCGCACCCGGGCGACGACGGGCGGCTGCGCGTCCTGCCCCCGCCCGACACCGCGGCCCTGACCGGCAACGGCCCCTACCTCGTCGTCCACCCCGGCGCGAGCGCGCCCGCCCGCACCTGGCACCCCGAGCGCTGCGCCGAGGCCGTCGACCTGCTCACCGATGCGGGACACCGCGTCGTCGTCACCGGCGGCCCCGGCGAGCGGGAACTCACCCGGGAGGTGAGCGGCCACACCGCCGTCGACCTCGGCGGCCGGACCGACCACCGCACCCTGGCCGGCGTGCTGTGCCTGGCCGACGTCGTGGTCAGCGGCAACACCGGCCCGGCCCACCTCGCCGCCGCCGTGGGGACACCGGTCGTGTCCCTGTTCGCGCCCGTCGTCCCGGCCGACCGCTGGGCCCCCTACGGGGTGCCGAGCATCCTCCTCGGCGACCAGACGGCGCCCTGCGCGGACAGCCGCGCCCGCAGCTGCCCCGTGCCCGGTCATCCGTGCCTGGACGAGGTCACGGCCCAGGACGTGGTGCGCGCGGTGCACAAACTCCTCCAGGAGGGCGGATGAACATCCTTGTCTGGCATGTGCACGGCTCATGGCTCACCTCGTTCGTGCAGGGGCCCCACACCTTCCTCGTCCCGGTGACCCCGGACCGCGGCCCCGACGGGCTCGGGCGGGCCCGCACCTGGCAGTGGCCGGCATCCGTCCGCGAACTGACACCCGAGCAGCTGCGGCAGGCCGACATCGACCTCATGGTGCTGCAACGGCCGCACGAGACCGACCTGGCCCGGCGCTGGACCGGCCGCCGCCCGGGCATCGACGTGCCCGCCGTGTACGTCGAACACAACAGCCCGCACGAGACACCCGCGGACACCCGCCACCCGCTGGCCGGCCGCCGCGACGTCACGCTCGTGCACGTCACCCACTTCAACCACCTGATGTGGGACAACGGCAGGGCACCGACCACGGTGATCGAGCACGGCATCATCGACCCGGGCCACCTGTGGACCGGCCGGGAGCGGCGCGCCGCCGTCGTCGTCAACGAGCCGCTGCGGCGCGGCCGTACCACCGGAACGGACCTGCTGCCCCGGTTCGCCGACTGGGCACCCCTGGACGTCTTCGGCATGCGCACCGACACCCTCGCAGGCCACCTCGGACTGCCACTCGAACGCTGCCGGGCCCGGGATCTGTCCCAGTCCGCTCTGCACGCGGCGATGGCCCGCTGCCGTCTCTACCTCCACCCGATCCGCTGGACCTCCCTGGGGCTGTCCCTGCTGGAGGCGATGTTCCTGGGGATGCCGGTGGTGGCGCTGGCCACGACCGAGGTCCGCGAGGCCGTACCCGACGGAGCAGGCGTCGTCTCGAACCGGTTCGACATCCTGCGGGACGCCGTCCGCGGCTTCCTCGCCGACGCCGAGGACGCCCGGACGGCAGGGGAGGCAGCCCGGGCGGCGGTGCGGGCCCGCTACGGAGAACGACGTTTCCGGGACGACTGGGAACGCCTGATCAAGGAGGTCACACGATGAGCCACAGCTACTCCGCGGCCGGGCGCGTCGCCATGGTCTCCGAGCACGCCAGTCCGCTGGCCCAGCTCGGCGGACCGGACGCGGGCGGCCAGAACGTCTACGTGGCCCAGCTCGCGGCGCAGCTGACCCGGCGGGGCCACGAGGTCGTGGTGTACACACGCCGCGACGGTCCCGGGTTCCCGGAGCGGGTGACCACGTCGGACGGCGTACGGGTCGTCCATGTGCCCGCCGGCCCGCCTGCCCCCATACCCAAGGACGAACTGCTGCCCTACATGGAGGAGTTCAGCCAGTGGCTGGCCCGCGAATGGGCAGCAGGACCACCCGATGTGGTGCATGCGCACTTCTGGATGTCGGGCCTGGCCGCGCTGGCCGGCGCGCGCTCCCTCGGGCTGCCGGTGATCCAGACCTACCACGCCCTCGGCACCGTGAAGAAGCGGCACCAGGGCGCCGCCGACACCAGCCCGCCCGAGCGCAACGCGATCGAGACGGCCGTGGGCCGCGAGTGCAGCGCGATCATCGCCACCTGCGCGGACGAGGTGGCGGAACTCGACGCGATGGGCCTGCCCCGGCGGCACGTCACCGTCGTCCCCTGCGGTGTCGACCCCGGGCTTTTCGCGCCGGTGCCCGGCGCGCGCGAGCACGGCACCGGGCCCCGGCGACTGCTCGCGATCGGCCGCCTCGTCCCACGCAAGGGCTTCGACCGCGCCATCCGCGCCCTGGCGGCCGTACCCGACGCCCAGTTGCTGATCGCCGGCGGACCCCAGCGCGCCCTGCTGCGCGCCGAACCGGAGGCGGAGCGCCTGTGGGCCCTCGCCGTCGAGTTCCGGGTCAGCGACCGCCTGGCGCTGCTCGGCGGGGTGAGCCGCGCACACATGCCGGGGCTGATCTCCAGCGCGGACCTCGTGCTGTCGCTGCCCCGCTACGAACCGTTCGGCATCGTCCCGGTCGAGGCCATGGCCTGCGGCACCCCCGTGGTCGCCACCGCGGTCGGCGGACAGCTCGACACGGTCGTGGACGGCCGCACCGGCGTCCTGGTGCCGCCCGAGAGCGCCGACCACGCCATCGGCACGACGGTCCGCGGCCTGCTCGACGACCGGGACCTGCTCGCCGAGTACGGCGCCCGCGGACGGCGGCGGGTGCTCGACCACTACACGTGGGACCGGGTCGCCGACGCGGTGACCCGCGTCTACAGCGCCGTGTCGAGTGTCCCCTCGCTCTCGGGAGTCGTCCGATGAAACCCGTCACCGACGTCACGCACTGCGACGACCTGATGAAGGCCCTCGAAGGGTTCCGTGCGGACGCTCCGCTGCTTCAGCGGTGGGGTACCGTCCTCGCCGGCCGTCTCGGCGACGGCGCGCGGCTGCTGGCCGCGGGCAACGGCGGCAGCGCGGCCCAGGCCCAGCACCTGACGGCCGAACTGGTCGGCCGCTACCGCGAGGACCGCCCCGCGTTCTCCGCGCTCGCCCTGCACACCGACACCTCCGCCACCACGGCGATCGCCAACGACTACGGGGTCCAGGAGATCTTCGCCCGGCAGGTCGCCGCGCACGGGCGGCCCCGCGACGTCCTGATCCTCCTGTCCACCAGCGGCGCCAGCGCCAACCTGCTCGTCGCGGCGACCGAGGCGCACCGTGTCGGCATGACGGTCTGGGCGCTGACCGGCCCGGCCCCCAACCCCCTGCGGGCCGCCGCCGACGAGGCGCTGAGCGTGTCCGCGACGAGCGCCGCCACGGTCCAGGAACTGCACCTCGTGGCCGTCCACATGCTCTGCGAGTCCTTCGACCCGGCGGTGCGCCGGCACACCGACGCGCAACGGCGCCACCACACCGGCAGGCGGCCGGCCGGCGCGGGGAGGGCCGCCGGATGACCACGCCAGGCCCGCTGCTCGTCGTCGGGGACGCCCTGCTCGACCACGACCTCACCGGCCGCGCCGAGCGCCTCGCACCCGACGCGCCCGTGCCCGTCGTCAGCGGCGTCCGGCGCACCAGCCGCCCCGGCGGCGCGGCGCTCGCCGCCTGCCTCGCCGCTCTTGACGGCCGGCCCGTCACCCTCGTCACCGCGCTGGGCGACGATGCGGCCAGCGACACCCTGCGCCGGCTGCTGGCCGGCCGGGTCCGGCTGGTACGGCTGCCGCTACGCGGTGAACTGTCCAGCAAGACCCGGGTGCTCGCGCAGGGCAGGCCGCTGCTGCGCATGGACGACGGGGACGGACGCGCCCTGCACGCCACGGACGAGGCACGCGAAGAGCTGAACGCGGCCGGGGCCGTCCTCGTCGCCGACTACGGCCGCGGCACCGCCGACACGCTGCGCTCCGCGCTGACCCGGGCGGCCGCCCGGCTGCCCCTCGTCTGGGATCCGCATCCGCGGGGCGCACCGCCGGTGCCCGGCGCCCGCATCGTCACCCCGTCCGCGGGCGAGGCACGTGCCTTCGCCGCCAGCCTCGACGACGCCCGGGAACCCGCGGCGGGCAGCGAACTGCGCACCAGCGCGCACGACGCCGCGCTGCTCGTCGCGGCCTGGCGGGCCGCCGCGGTGACCGTGACGCTGGGCGGACGCGGCGCGCTGCTGTCGCACGGCGGGACACCGCTGATGGTGCCCTCGCCGGTCACGTCCGAGGGCGACGCCTGCGGCGCCGGGGACCGGTTCGCGGCGACGGCCGCCGGGCTGCTGGCCGACGGCGAGCTGACCGAGAACGCCGTGCGCGCGGCCGTGCACGCCGCCACCCGGTACGTCATGGAGGGCGGCGTCCGCTCGCTCGGCACCGAAGTCCTCCCCGACGAGCAGGCATCCCGCGCGACCGGACACGAGCCGGACGACGACGCCGTGCGCACGGCCGACCGGGTACGGGCCGCGGGCGGGACGGTCGTCGCCGCGGGCGGCTGCTTCGACCTGCTGCACGCGGGTCACGTCGCCCTGCTGCAGGCTGCCCGGCGCGCCGGGGACTGCCTGATCGTGTGCGTGAACTCGGACACGTCGGTGCGCCGGCGCAAGGGCGGCGGCCGACCGCTCGTTCCGGTGGCCGACCGCGTCCGGGTGCTGCGCGCCCTCGAATGCGTCGACGCGGTCGCCGTGTTCGAGGAGGACACACCGGAGCGGCTGCTCGGCGAGCTGCGCCCGCACATCTGGGCCAAGGGCGGCGACTACGCCCGCGCCCCGATGCCGGAGGCGTCGCTGGTGGCGAGCTGGGGCGGCCAGGTCGTGCTCTTCCCCTACCTCGACGGACGATCCACCACCGGCATCGCACGGCGGGCCGCCCTCTCCCCCCGCCCCGCGGGCCTCGCCAGGGCCGCGGCGCCGGGACGGACGAGGCGGTGACCGCCGCACCGGATGCGCCGCGGGTGCTGGTGCTGCGCGCGCTGGGACTGGGCGACCTGCTCACCGGAGTACCGGCGCTGCGCGGTGTGCGCCGGGCCTTTTTGCGGCACCGGATCGTCCTCGCGCTGCCCGCGGCCCTCACCGAGGCCGCACTGGCCACCGGCGCCGTCGACGGGATCCTGCCGGCCGAGGCACCCGACAGGGCCGTGCCGCGGCTGGACCACTGGCCGGGACCACCCCCGGACGTGGCGATCGACCTGCACGGCAACGGGACCGAGAGCCGCGACGTACTGGCCGCCCTCGCACCGCGCCGGCTGCTGGCCCACGCACACGAGGACCCGGTCACCGGCCGGCCGCCGGTGTGGCGATGGGACGAACACGAGCGGGAACGCTGGTGCCGCTTCCTCGGGGCGTACGGCATCCCCGCCCACCGCGACGACCTGCGGCTGCCGACCCCGCAGGCGGCCTCCGCGGCGCCCGGCGCGGTCGTCGTCCACCCCGGCGCGCAGTCCGCCGCACGCCGCTGGCCGGCCCCGTGCTTCGCCGAGGTGGCCCGGCGCCTGCGGGCCCACGGCCATCGCGTCGTCGTCACCGGCGGCCCCGCGGAGGACGCCCTGGTGCTGGACGTCGCCGGGCGCGCGCGGCTACCGGACCGGGACGTGCTGCGCGGCGGACTGCCGTTCGGTGAACTGTCGGCACTCGTCGCCCGCGCCGCGCTGGTCATCAGCGGCGACACCGGCCTCGCCCACCTCGCGGTGGCGCACGACGCGCCGTCCGTGACGTTGTTCGGGCCGGTCCCGCCGCGCCTGTGGGGGCCACCGCCCGGCCCGCGCCACCGCGCCCTGTGGAAACCCGGACCGCCCGGCGATCCGCACGGCGACACACCCGACCCTCAGCTCCTGCGGATCGGAACGGACGAGGTCACCGAGGCGGCCCACACCCTGTTGCGCCCCGGCCCTGCCAGTCGGCCGGCACCGGCCATGCGACCACGGAACGGAGATGAGGCCCGTGTTCCCCCGGCCCGTCCCTGAACAGCAGTCCACCGCGACCGGCGTCCCGGACGGCCGCATCACGGTCGCGGTGATCACCCGCGACCGGTGCGCCAGCGTGCTGCGCACCCTCGACCACCTCGGCGCACTCCCGGAACGCCCCGCGGTCATCGTCGTCGACAACGGTTCCGACGACGCGACGCTGCGGGCGCTGCGCCGGCACCCGGCGGCCACCCGCGTGCTCAGCCCAGGCAGGAACACCGGGGCCCTGGGGCGCAACCTCGCCGTACGGCACGCCACGACTGCCTACGTCGCCTTCAGCGACGACGACTCCTGGTGGACGCCGGGCACACTGCGCCGAGCCGCCGACCTGCTCGACGCCCACCCACGCCTCGGTCTGCTGGCGGCCCGCACCCTCGTCGGCCCCCGGTCCACGGAGGACCCGCTCAACGCCGTCCTCGCCGCCTCCCCCCTGCCCGGCCGGCCCGACCTGCCCGGCCGGCCGGTCCTGGGCTTCCTCGGCTGCGCCTGCATCGCGCGCCGTGACGCCTTCCTCACCGCGGGCGGCTACCACCCGCTGCTCTTCTTCGGCGCGGAGGAGACCCTGCTCGCCTACGATCTCGCGGCCGGTGGCTGGGGCGTCACCTACGAGCCGTCCCTGACGGCCCGTCACCATCCCGCCCCGTCGGGCCGCGCCGACCGCAACCACCTGGTGCGCCGCAACGAAGTCCTCACCCTGTGGCTGCGCCGCCCCCTCCCGGTGGCCCTGCAGGGAAGCGCGCGCCTCGCCCAGGACGCGGCCGCCGCACGCCCCGGCGCCCGGCGCGCCCTCGGGGCCCTGCTCGTGCGGCTGCCGGCCGCGCTCGGCCGGCGCCGCCGGCTGCCACCGGACGTCGAGCGGGCGGCCCGGCTGCTGGACGGCGCCGCGACCCAGCGGACGCGCAGGGCAGGACCGCCATGAGCACGCACACCGACGCGCCCGACGGCCGTACGAGCGTCGTGGTGATCACCCACAACCGGCGCGCCGAACTGCTGCGCACGCTGGAGCTGATGCGACGGCTGCCCGAGCGGCCCGCGCTGATCGTCACCGACAACGCCTCGACCGACGGCACGGCCGAAGCGGTCCGGCGCGCCTTCCCCGACGTCCGGCTGCTGTGCCCCGGCCGCAATCTGGGCGCCGTGGGACGCAATCTCGCGGTGCGCCACGTCCGCACGCCCTACGTCGCCTTCTGCGACGACGACACCTGGTGGGAGCCGGGCAGTCTGCGGCGGGCGGCGGACCTGCTCGACCCGCGGCCCCGGCTCGCGGCCGTCACCGCCCGTATCGTCGTCGAGCCCGCCGGTACCGAGGACCCCGTCGTACCGGAGCTGCGCGGCTCGCCGCTGTCGGGACCCGACTGGCTGCCGGGGCCGGCCCTGGGCTCGTTCCTCGCGGCCGCCACCGTGCTGCGCACCGACGCCTTCCGGTCCGCCGACGGCTTCCACCCAGGACTGTGGCTGGGCGGCGAGGAGGAACTGCTCGCCACCGATCTGCAGCGGGACGGCTGGTGGCTGAGCTACGCCGAAGAGCTGACCGTCCATCACCAGGCCTCGGCGCTGCGGGACGGCACGGAACGGCGCATCACCGGCCTGCGCAACACCCTGTGGTTCACCTGGCTGCGCCGCCCGCTGCTGCCCGCGCTGCGCCGCACGGCCGAGCTGATGCTCACCGTGCCCCGCGACACGGCCTCGCTCCGCGCCTTCGCCCGCGCGGCGGGCGGGCTGCCCTGGGTCCTCAGGGCGCGTGCCCCGGTCCCGCCGGCCCTGGAAGAACGGCTGGCCACCTTGGAGCGGGCCCGACACGACTCGACCGCGCGCAAGTATGTGGGGTGAGCAGCCGGGCAACGGGCTGCTCACCCCACATACACCGGTCACACACCCGCGGTCACCGAGGGCGCTCGTCGCGGGTGTGTGTGGCCAAAGCCACGCAGGAAGCCGGCGGCGGCCGTCCCTGCACAGCCGTTTCCCGGACTACCGTTTCACCCAGACCTGTCCTCTTCCCCCTTGTTCCCGCCTGTTCCCGCCTGTTTCCCCTGTTTCCCCTGTTTCCTCTTGTTCCCCCTCATTCCCCCTCGGCCCTGGGACGGCAAGCAGTGCTCGCAGACCTCTCCCCGCTCATCGCGGCCACGGCCCGCTGGCTGCTGACCGCCTTTCCACCGGACGGTGGCGTGATCGCCTCGGCCCTGTGCGAGGCACAGGCGCGGCAGGCGGTGACCGTGGCGGCATGGCTGCGGTATCCCACCGCGCTCGACGCCGGTCTGGTCGCGATGGCCGGGCCCGGGGGTTCGTCGCGGCTCGACTGGATCACCGGCGCGGACCCGGCGCAGGACCCCGAGACGGCCGAGACGGCCTGGCGCACCTGGGTGGACGAGGTGGTCGCCAGCTGGGCGGCCGGCTTCCTCGCCGACCCGGACCTGGCCGGGCGCGCCGTGGACGCGCTCGCCGGGGGAGAGCACACCGCCGCCGCACGGGTCGACTTCCGGCGGCTGCGCACCCCCGACGACGGCGACCGGCGTGCGGGAGCGCTACTGAGACACCCCGACCTGCTCGCCCCCGTCGCCGAACTGCACCGCGCCCAACTGCTCGCCCGGCTCGACGAGTGCGGGCGCGCGGCCATGAACTGAGCGCCCCGATCCACGGGCAGGCCCTGCGGACCCGGCAGGCGGCCGGGGGCTCCGCCCTCGGCCGCGCGGCCGGTCAGTCGGGCTTGCCCCGGCCCGTCAGCGCATCGCGGAGCCGGTCGACCAGACCGACGCCCGGCGCCAGCAGTTTGTTGACCGGAGGCTTGTCCGGTGCGGAGGGGTGAGGGCGGGTCGGCGCGATCTGCTTCGTCTGCCGCACCTTGTCCCCGAGATCGTTCAGGGCGTCGGCGGGGCAGGCGGCGCGCAGCTTCGGGAAGAGGTTCTGCTCCTCGTCGGTGACATGCGCGCGGATCTCGCTCATGAGCGCGCCCACCAGCCGGTCGAACTCCGCGTCCTCCGCCTCCACACCTTCCAGATCCTTCATGGTCTGTTCGGCCTTCGCGTGGTCCTCGATCTCCTTGTCGGCCAGCGCGTCACCTCCCGCGATGTGCTCGCGCACAGCCGGGTAGAGATAGGCCTCCTCGGCCACCGAGTGCCGGACCAGCTCCATGGTGGCCTGGTCGGCGTACAGCTTCCGGTTCTTGTCACCGGGCGCCAGCGCCTCGATCTTCCCGAAGATCTCCTCGACCTCCCGGTGATCGGTGGTGAGTTCGTCGATCACGTTTCCACCGTGTCCCATGTCGTCCACCTCCTGACACAGCCCAGCGGTCCGTCCGCTGTAGCACCCGAGTCCCCGGCATGGGCGTTCTCACGCGCGGATCGCCTGCCGTCGTCGCCGCGCGGATCCTGCGCGGCGTCGGACGTGTCCTTTCGGGGAACTCGCCCCTGCGCACGCGGACCGACACGGCAGGGGAGCGTCCGGTCTCGAACCCGCAGCAGCCCGAGCAACCGTGAGCGCAGCGTGGACACACGACAGACGCAGAACAGGAGGCACCTTGCCCGGATCGCATGACCACAGGGGCGCCGTGAACCGGGTGGCCGCCGTGCTCTTCGACCGTGACGGCACCCTCGTCGAGGACATCCCGTACAACGGCGACCCGGACCGGGTCCGACCGCTGCCCGGTGCCCGGCCGGCCCTTGACCTGCTGCGCAGGGCGGGCCTGGCCACCGGCGTCGTCAGCAATCAGTCGGGCATCGGCCGCGGGCTGCTCACCCACGCGTCGGTCCGCCGGGTGAACGCGCGTGCCGACGCCCTGCTCGGGGGACTCGACACCTGGGTCTACTGCCCGCACGCGCCCAGCGACGGCTGCGCCTGCCGCAAGCCCCGTCCGGGGCTCGTGACCGAGGCGGCCCGGCGGCTGGGCGTGGCGCCCGCGGACTGCGTGGTGATCGGTGACATCGCCGCCGACCTGGAGGCCGCCCGGGCGGCGGGCGCGCGAGGTGTGCTGGTGCCGACGGCGGCGACGCTTCCGGAGGAGGTCGACGCGGCACCTTGCACCGCCCCCGGCCTGCTGACCGCGGTGTGCCGGCTGCTCAGGGAGAACAGGGGTGCGCACACGTGAGACGCCGGCCGAGCCGGCACAGCCGGTCCCGCATCCGGCCGCCTCGTCTTCCGCCCGCACCCCATCTCTTCCGTGTGCCGGGGGCCAGGGCTGGGGGACGTGTGCGCGCTCGGCGCCGTGTGCTCGTGCCCGGGTCGGGCGCTCGCCGTGACACGGTACGCCGTCAGCCGAGTGCGGCGGCGTCGTGACTGAGCGCGCAGTTCCCCGCGCCCCTTCGGGGCGCTGCACCTCGAATGGCGTCAGGAATCCGTCCGGGCCGTGTCGGGACGGCCCGGGACCGGACACGTTTCTCTCGTTGCTCGGCGGACTGACGCCGTCACGCCGTACGTCCTGGGGCGGACGGGGCGATGCGCCGGGAACCGTGCGCCCCTGCCTCATGGGGGCAGCCACCCCGTCTCCCGCCGCGGCATCGGTCCGTTCCCGCCGCGAGCGCGCACGGGGCCGGGCGGCTCGGCGACAGAGGCACGCATCTCCAAGGGGGGCTCGTCCGGGACGACGCCGAGGCGTGCCACGAACATCGGCTCTCCCCGGGCCAGCGCCCGGCGCAGGTGTTCCTTCCAGGCCGCATACCGCACACTCGCTGGTCCAGGCCATTGTGCTGTCACGCGTGCATCAACGAGAGATCCGTGCAGCCGGATGTCCGCCGGACGGAGGGAACTGCGGCATGGCATACCGGCCCGGGGGCACTCGGAAGACGGCCACAGGGGACCCGCACGGGTCCCGAAGGGACCTGAGGAGGCGAGATGACCAGCAGCACCGAGACCGGTGACATCACCGGCACCCTCGACAAGGACTACAACCTGATCTGGTACGTGGAGGCATGCCTCAACAACGCCTTGCGGCTGGAGACCTACATCGGCGACGCCGAGCGCGAGAAGGACAGCGAACTCGCGGAACTCTTCCGCAAGGCCCAGGCCGACAGCCGCAAGGGCGCGGAGCTGGGCATGGAACTGCTGCGTGATCGGCTGACGTCCTGAACCGCCCGGGCCGCCCAGCGCGGCCCGGCGGCGCACGGCCCGGCGCCGACACCCGGTGACCTTCACCGGGGCCGGCAACGGTGATCCGGCTTGTGATACAGGGAACGGGAAGGTCGGCCGGTATGAGGCTCACGAGACTGACGACGGGGACACGGACACACACCAACCTGAGCGGCGCGCTCGCATCGGCCATGGACGCCCTGGAAGGCGAGGAACGACTCGACGGCATCAGCGGGGCGCTGCGCAAGAGCGTTCGCGCGCTTCCTCTGGGCCGGGGCAGGGACATGCTGCGGGGCCTCTGGCTCGGCCATCCCCTCCACCCCGTGCTGGTGCAACTGCCCATCGGCTCATGGAGTTCCGCCGCGGTCCTCGACCTCTTCCCGGGTGAGAGCCGGGCCGCACGCCGCCTGGTGGCGGTCGGTCTGGCCGCCGCGGGACCGGCCGCGCTGGCCGGCTGGGTGGAATGGGCGGAGCAACGCCCGCGGCAGGCCCGGGTGGGCCTGGTGCACGCCGCGGCCAACGCGGCCGCGGTCCTCGCGTACGCCGCCTCCTGGTCGGCGCGGACGAAGGGGCGCCCCGTGCTCGGCCGAGCACTGGGCTACGGGGGGCTGACGATCGCCACGGCCGGGGGACTGCTCGGCGGCCACCTCGCCTATCGGCAGGCCGCCGGTGTCAACCATGCGGAAGCGGTCCCCGTGCTGGTCGAGCCGGGCTGGCACCGGGTCGGAACGCTGGACGACTTTCCCGTGGCAGAGCCCGTACGGCGGACGGCCGGCGAGGTGGCCCTGGTCGTCGTCCAGGACGCACCCGGAGTGCTGCACGCACTGGCCGACCGGTGCAGCCACATGGACGGCCCGCTGCACGAGGGCAAGGTCATGGAGGGCTGCATCGAATGCCCGTGGCACGGAAGCCGGTTCAGGCTCGCGGACGGAACGAATGTCCATGGCCCGGCGACGGCACCCCAGCCCCGGTTCGACTGCCGGGTCGTGGCCGGCGAAGCCGTCGAAGTCCGCCTCGCACCGCGGTCGCACTGAGACCGGCCTGAGACCGGGCCGAGGGGGTCGTCGGTGGCCGCGAGCGGCGACCGTGCGCAGGTGACCCGGGCACCGGGCGGGGGAGTCCGGTACCCGGGTCTTTCTGCAACCCACGGCCGCTCAGCCGCCTTCTTCGAGTTCCCCGCGCGGTACGGCGAAAACACATCCGTGGGCGTCACCCGCGAGCGGGGCCCCACACACCGGCGGTGCGCCGGGCGGCCCCGCTCCCTTCCCGTCCCGCTCGGACGCCCGCTACTTGTTGGGCCTGGCGGCGCTGATGTCACCGAGCGCCGATTCCGGGTCACGTTCGATCGCCATGTCGCCGAGGGCGACGATGCCGATCGGATGTCCGTTCTCGACGACGGGGAGCCGCCGAACGGAGTGCTCGCGCATCAACTCGACCGCGCGCCCGAGGTCTTCGTCCGGGCCGACGGTCACCAGCTCGCCGCTGCCCACCATGGCCGCGGTCGTCCGGTCCGGGTCCATGCCCTCCGCGATCGCCCGCACCACCAGATCGCGGTCGCTCACCACACCGTGCAGCTCCTCGTCGTGCGTCACCAGGACGGCGCCGATGTCCTGGTCCCGCATCAGCCGGGCGACCGCGGTGACCGACGCCTGTGGTTCCACGGTCACCGGGGTGCCGGTCATGATGTCGCGTACGTGCTCAGCCATCTCGCGTACCCTTTCCGCTCGTCTTCCGCTGGTCGCGGTGCCGTCCACCGCTCTGTGCGACCGGGTACCCACGGTCCGGCACCGTCCACCCGACCCCCGCCCGAAACCCTCACCGGCCACGGGCGGTCCCGCCCGTTTCCGACCCTTCGGGCCCCGCACCGCGCCCGCGCCTATCCGCCGGATCGTTCGTCGCCTCCCCGGCCCGCGGCTCGGGCGATCGCGTAGGCGGCCAGAGACACCACGGCCCAGGCGGCCGTCGCGGCCACGAGCACCGGCCACGCCGAGTGATGACGCACGAGAACCGTGACGACGACCGCGAACGCCACGAGCCCCAGGGTGCCCAGCGTGGCCCCGCGCGCGTCGTCGCGGGCGCGCCGCAGGCCCTCCTCCTCGGCGACGAGGGTCACACTGGCCAGCAGGATGGCGGGGAAGGCGAGGAAGACGCCGCCGACGTACGGCCCGAACAGCGCGGACACGACGGCCGCAACGAGTGACACGCCCGCGCCGAAGCCGAAGCGGACAAGCACGTCCTTGCGCGGGGTGCGCATGGCCGCCCGCCACTCGATCCGCACCCGGTCGGTGTCCTCGTCGCCGCTCCCGCCCGCCTCCCCGCTCACGGCGCTACCGCATAGGCGATGGCGGCCGCCGCCGCATACCACACGACGAGCGCCGCCGCCGAACCGCGCAAGGCTCCGAACCGGGCGAGCGCCGGGACGGCGACGAGACAGTACGCGGTGAAGGCCGCCGCTCCGGCGACCATGCCCCGTGCCGCGGTCGCCGCGTCCGCGTCGCCCTTGAACACCACCGTCAGGATCAGCCCGCCCAGCGCCACCGACGGGGCCGCGGCGAAGATTCCGGCCAGCCGCTTGGGCTGGACGGTTTCCGCCAGCAGCGCGAAACCCACCACGAACAGACCGCCGATGAGGGCCTTCAGGACGAACTCCAGCAGGTTCTGCATCCCCACAGCCTCAGCACGAAGCGACCTCCAGGCAACGACCCACGCCGGGATGCCGGGCGTCGGCCGTCACGGCGGCAGCAGGGTGCCCAGCGGTCCCAGGTCGAGGTTGAGGTCGGCCAAGGTGAGGCCGTAGCGGTCGCACAGTTCGGCCATGCGGTCGTGCAGCAGCATCAGGGTCAGGCCGAGCCGTTCCTCCTGCTCCTCGGTGAGGTCGCCCTCGTCGACGCGGTGCAGGGCCTGGCGCTCCATCAGCTGGCGCAGCAGCTCGACGATGGTCAGGACCAGCTTGACGAGGTCCCGTTCCACCGTGTCCGGGTCGGCGCGCAGACGACGCGCGACGCTCGATCCCCGCCCGGCCGGGGAGAGATCGTCCGGGCGGGCCGGCAGCAGCGAGAACGCCCGGTCGGCGGCCTCGGCCACCTCCCGCATGCGGTCGGCGGCCTCGGCGGGCGGGCGGTCAGCCGGGCTCGTCACCGCCGCCGCCAGGCTCGGTGAGCACGGGCTGCACCGGAAGGAACGTCGCCCATTGCTCGTCCAGTTGTTCGCGGATGGCGATCACCACGGCGCGCAGCGAGATCCGCACGAGATCGATGTCGGAGATGGACAGCACGAGATCCCCGCTGAGCACCACACCGCCGCTCAGCAGCCGGTCCAGCAGGTCGATCAGGGCGACCTGCTGCTGACGGCCCCTGCGGTCGTCGTACGCGTCGTACCCGGTCACCGCCGCCCGGCCTCCTCCTGCTCGTCGGGGGAGAGCGGGACGGTGAAGGAGTACGGCGCCCAGGGCCCGGTGACGTCCACGCGAATCCCGGGCAGGCCGTCCGCGGCATGCAGCATCCGGTCGCGGAACTCCTCGGCCAGCTGCCGGGGGACCAGATAGGCGTCATTGGCGACGTTCTCCCCGGGCACCTGGGCCAGGCTGCCCTCCTGCGGCCGGTGCCGGGTGCGTTCGACGGCGAGACCGCGGGCCTGTTCCTCGGTGCGCCGGACCGCATCCTCGGCGAGCCGCCACGCGTCCTGTCGCTCCTGTCGCTGGTGCCTGCGGCTGCGCAGATACGCGCGCCCCGGGTTCGCCTCATCGGCCGGGCCGCCGGCCTCCGGAGCCGGCGCAGGGGCGGGCGCCGCCTCGACGTACACCTTCACACCCCATTCCACATGGTCGGCCAGCCTCCCCAGCAGCGCGTCGAACGCCGCCTCCCGCTCGTGCAGAATCTCCCGCACCCGGTTCTCGTCGAGATACACGGTGGCCAGCCGCAGCGGCAGGACCGTGGTCCGCGCGGCCAGGGCCTCGATGACCTGGTGGTGGGCCCGCGCCGTCGCCTCCAGCCATCGCATGTCCTCCAGAGCGTCCTTCAGCGCCGCCTCCGAGAACTCGTCCCGGGGCACCGCGCTCACCACGGCGGCCACCCGACCCGAGCGGACCAGGCCGACCGGGGCGTCCGCGACACCCAGGACACCCGTGAGCGCGATCCGCTCCGACTCGGCGGATCTCACCACCGCGTAGGCGTAGCACAGCCGCTCGTCCACCGCTGTCAGCTCCGGTCCTCGTCGTCTGCGTCGTCTGCGTCGTCTGCGTCGTCTGTGTCGGCCTCGTAGCCCTCGTCGGCCTCGACTCCCCGGCGTTCACGGCGTGACTCGGCACGCCGCTCGCGCCGCCCCTGCTCGATGTCACGCGACCGGCGACGGCCGCTGGATACACCCTCGGTCAGCTCCGGCCCCAACTCACCGAGTTCTCTGCGCAGCGACTCCACTTCGGCGCGCAGCCGCTCGTTCTGCTCCCGCAGATCGCGTCGGTGATCGGCGCGGGACGACAGGGCGGGGTCATGCTCCCACCAGTCGATGCCGATCTCCCTCGCCTTGTCGACGGACGCCACCAGAAGCCGGAGTTTGATGGTCAGCAGCTCGATGTCGAGGAGGTTGATCTTGATGTCGCCGACGATGACGATCCCCTTGTCGAGGACGCGTTCAAGAATGTCGGCGAGGTTCGCGGACTGCCCCTGTCCGTACGGATGCAGGGCCGGCGACGACCTGGGGACGGGCTCGGTCACGGCACCTCGTCCTCATGCTTGTCCTTGCCCTTGCCCACGTGTTCCTCCTCGTCCTCCTCGTCCTTCTCTTCCTTCTCTTGCTTTTCTTGCTTTTCTTCTTCGTCTGTGGCTTTCTCTTCGGCCTCGTGTTCCTGCTCGGCCTTCTCGGTGTCCTCCGGACCGCTCACCACCTCGCCCTCGCGGATCTCCCCGCGCCAGCCGCCGGTGGCCTCACCGCGCATCATCACGAACGTGCGGAAGAGCTTCAGATCCAGCCGTGCGCGTCGGCCCTGGGCCCGGACCAGACCGCCGGTCTTTTCCACCACGCCCTTCGGGAAGTACTCCAGGACGAGCAGCACCTTGGTCAGGTTCTCCCCGAGCGGATGGAAGGTGACGACGCCCTTGGTGGTCGCCTTGTCACCCTCGGAGGTCCAGGCGATCCGCTCGTCGGGAACCTGCTCCGTGATGACGCCGCGCCAGTGACGGCCCGCCTTGGCGATCTTCACCTCCCACTGGGTGGTGACCTCATCCTTCTGTTCGACGCTGACGACACCCTTGGCGAACCGTTCGAACTCCGTGAACTGCGTCCATTGGTTGTACGCCTCGCGCACGGGCACGCCGATGTCGATGTCCTCGATGATGGTCAAGCCCCTGCCCGTTCCGGTGGCTTGCGGTGCCTTCTCATGCCGCTTCCCCGTGAGGTCCTTGGCCTTGTCCAGCAACGCGTCCTTGGCATGGGACGCCGTCGAGGTCAGTACCTCGCCCGACGGCGCGTGCCTGAGGAGTTGCCTGCCGCCCTTGACCGCGGCACCGGTGAGGGCGCGGGGTCCGAGGTGTGTCTCGGTCAGCTTGCGTGCCCCCTCGCCGAGCCGATGGCCCACGCCCTCCAACATCAATTCGAGCCGCGCCTCCAGGTAGTGCTCCACCTCGTCCTTCAGCCGGTTCGCGCCAGGATTCTGCAACGCCTGGCCACGGACCTTGTTGAGGGTCCCGGTGCCGCCGCCCGAGCCGCGTTCCGCCGACCTGCCCTCAGCCATCGTCCGGCCTCCTCGCTCGTGCCGCGGAGTCGGTCCTGGAACGCCCCTGGGCGTCCGCCGACCTGCTGCCGCGCGACTCGCCCTCGTCATCGTCCGGCCCGCGGTGCTGCGCCTTCTTCTCGCGCCCCTCGCCGCGGCCCGGCTCGCCCCCGCGGCGCTCGCTCCGGCCGTGTCCGGCCTCACGTTCGTCGTCCGCCGCCCGCTCGGTGCGTGGCTCGTCCTCGCGGTCCGCGCCCCGGCCGGCGTCCCGCCGCGTCGACCGGTCCGCCTCGTCCGCCTCGTTCTCGTGGTGCTCCTCGTGCTCCTCGTGCTCCTCGGCGGGCGGGTGCCCCCGTTCGTGCAGAGCGGTGGTGCGTTGGTGGATGGTGTCGGCCAGGCTGTCGGCCTTCGCGGTCAGCACGGACGTGGCCGCCGCCTTTCCCGCGCCCGTCAGCTCGGTGCGCACCTGCTGGGTGAGGTGACCGAGGAAGGGAGAGTCCTGGACGGCCTTCACGACCTGCCCGGGCTTGATCCGCGACCCGGCCATCAGCGCACCGAGACTCAGGGCGAGTTTGGCTTTCTTGGTACGGCCCAGCACATACCCGCCGAGGACAGCCGCACCGATCTTGGCGTTGTTCATGATGACGACTTCTTTCCTTGCCCACGCCTCACAGACCGCTCAGCCCGCCGCCGCGCAGCTGGAAGGCCCGGATCTCCTCCAAGCGGTGCATCAGTTCCCCTTCGCGCCGCGCGAAGTCCTCCTCGTCGATACGGCCCTCGCTGCGCGCCTGCTCCAACTGCACGAGCTGCTCCTGCACCGGAGCGGGGTCGTAGTACTCGTCCTCGGCGGCACGGACGACCTTGTCCAGCACCCACCAGACGCCCCGCACGGGCGCGGCGGGCAACACCAGGATCTCGGTGACCAGTCCCATGGCGACTCCTCAAGCGTGGGGACGGTTCAGGACAGCGGGGGTCAGGCGAAGCTGTACGGCGGCAGCGGCCCCCGCACGCGCAGTTCGACACCCTCGCCGTACCGTTCGGCCAACTCCCGGGCGGTACGCGTGAACTCCTCGGACCGCTCGCGGTCCACCAGATAGGACACGTTCACGAAGTACTGCTGGGACGGCTCCGCGAGCCTCTCGGACGACGCGAGCGGCCGCAGGGCTTCGAGTATCCCGGCGGCGAGAGTGTCCTGCCGCCGCTGCACCTCCTGGGCCACCAACTCCCCGAGCGCCACCCGGTCCTCGTACGTCCCGCCGCCTTCACGGGTCGCCTCGTTCAGCGCGCGGGCCTGCTCGGACGTCGCGAGGATGTCGCGCAGCAGCGAGTCCTCGTCCTGGACACCCTTGACGTTGAACTCCGCCCGTCCGGCGAACTCGTCGAGACGCTGAGCGTACCGCTCGGCACCCTCTTCCAGTACGGCGCGTACGGCGTCCTCGTCCTGGGCGACGAACCCGAAGCTCAGCGGAAGGACCGTGCCGTCCTCCCACAGGCGATCGAGGACTTCGTAGTGCGCCGTCAGGTCCCGGCGGGTGACCGACAGGTCCTTCGGGGCCTCACTGACGACCGCGCGCAACGACTCGCCGCCCACCACGTGCAGTTCGGCGGGTGATTCGCCCACGCCCTTGAGGCTGTTCAGGTCCAGCGGATGCGAGTCCTTGGTAATCCCGTACACATACACGGACATCGGCTCGCTCACTCCTCCCGCTCCCTGGAAGAACGGTGGCCCGAGCCGCGCTCGGCATGCTCGCGCCGCCTCTCGTCCTCGTCCGAGCGGCCCTTCTGGAACGACTCGGTGAACGCCTCGACGGCACCGGTCAGCGCTCCCTTGCTCTTGCCGCGGGCGCCGCCCTCCGAAGCGCTCTCGACGACGTCGGTCAGCTGGGCGGGGGCCTTGCGGCCCTCCTCCAGATCCAGCCGGTTGGCGGCCTCGGCGAAGCGCAGATACGTGTCGACGCTGGCCACGACCACCCGTGCGTCGATCTTGACGATTTCGATGCCCACGAGGGACACCCGGGCGAACGCGTCGATGACCAGGCCCCGGTCGAGGACCAGTTCCAGCACGTCGTACAGGTTCCCCGAACCTCCGGACCCTCCGGCGGCCGCGCCGGCGTTGCCCTGCGGCACAACAGTCACAGTCTGTTCCCTGAAAGCGAAGGGGATACCGCCGCCCAGTGGATGTCCTGTCGTCTCAAGACATCCCTAGCGACGGCCTTCTCTGTCGACCTGTGCGCGGGTGTAGCGGCGGGTGCGCTCGTACGCCATCAGCCTGCCCGCGGGGTCGAGAACGACCTGATAGCTGGCCATCACGCTGCTCGTGTCCGGAACGCGCTCCAGCTCCACGACCTCCACCTGGGCTTCCCAGCCCGCATCGGTCGGCCGCAGCGCCGAAACCGACACCGGGGCCCGCCCCAGCAGCTGCGCGAGTTGCTGGGTCGCGCCTCGCATGGCGTCGGGAGCCGGCACCCGTTCCGGGGCGGATTCCCCGGACGACGGGGCGGGCGCCTCTTTCCGCTCACGGTCGTTCGTGATCAGTCACCTTCTATCTCTCTCAATCATCAACCTTCTTGCCGGGCCGTGCCAGTTCAGAAGGGGGACAATTCACCCGGCCCGGCTGCGGACGCTGTGCGGTCCGCCTGTCACCCGATGTGAGCGCCGGCCGGGCCGCCGGCAGTGGTGCGATCGGCTCAGCTCAGCCCGGCCCCCTTCGAGGCGGCCTCCGCCTCCGTCCTCGCCCGGTCGGTGGCCAGCGCGCCGCCCGCGCTCTCCAGGTGGGCCCGCACGAACCACTGGAACTGTTCCAGATCCCGCACCTGCTCGATCAGCAGGTCCTCCGTGGCGATGTCGACCCGACCGGCCTCCTTGATCGCGCCGCGCACGCCGTCGATCACTCCGGTGTACACGAGGTCGAGCGCGCCGAGATGGGCGATGGCGTCGGCCCGGCCGATGGAGTAGTCGTCCCAGGTGCGCTCCGAGACCAGGGCCCCTGGCGTGCCCTGGGCGACGCCACCGAGCGCGGCGATCCGCTCGGCCACGTCGTCGGCCATCTGCCGCACCCGGTCCACCTGCGGGTCGAGCATTTCGTGGACCGCGATGAAGTGGGGCCCTACGACGTTCCAGTGCACATGCTTGAGCGTCAGATGCAGATCGTTGAGCGCGTGCAGCCGCAGCCGGAGCAGACCGATCAGCCGGCCGGCCGCCTCGCGTCCGATGCCGGGGACCGTGTACTTCGGGGTCAGTTCCTGCGTCATGGTTCACCTCGGTTCTCGACAGCAGCGTGTAGGTACCGCACCGGCTCTGTTGCCCCGGTTCCGCCGTGTCAGACCCGCGGATCCCGGGCCCGCCCCGATGCCCGGCAGGCCGGCATACCGCCGCGCGCAACGGGCACTCGGCGGTCGCGATGCACCACCCCCGGTTCCTCGGGCCGCCCAGTGACAAACCCGCCCGGGGCGGGGGTGCGCGAGCGGCCCGGGGAGAAGGCGAGGAGAAGCCGATGAGTGCCAGGGCAGGGACGAAGGACGAGATCCGGGTGGGCGATCGGCGGGTACCGGTGACCCATCCCGACAAGGAACTCTTCCCGGACGACGGGATCACCAAGGCCGAGCTGATCGACTACTACCGGACCGTGGCCCGCCCGATGCTCACCCATCTGCGGGACCGGCCCCTGGTGATGGAACGCTACCCGGACGGATACCGGGGCAAGTCCTTCTACCACAAGGACGTCCCCGACTACTTCCCCGAGTGGATCCGCACCGTCCGGGTGCCCAAGGAGGGCGGCAGCCTCACCATGGCCGTCTGCGACGACACGGCCACCTTGGCCTACCTCGCCAACCAGGCGTGCATCACCCCGCACCCCTGGCTGAGCACCGCGGACCGCCTGGACTGCCCGGACCGGCTGGTCTTCGATCTCGATCCCCCCGAGGACGGCGAGGACGGCTTCGCGGCCGTACGCTGGAGCGCCCGCACGGTGGGGGACCTGCTCACCGAACTCGGGCTGCGTCCGGCGCTGATGACCACCGGATCGCGCGGCATGCATCTGGTCGCCCTGCTCGACCGGCGCACCGACTTCGACACCGCCCGGCACTTCGCGAGGCGCGTCGCCGACGTGCTCGCGGAACGCCACGCCGACCGGTTGACCACGCAGACGCGTAAGAACAAGCGCCGCGGCCGGCTCTACCTGGACACCCAGCGCAACGCCTACGCCCAGACCTCGGTCGCCCCCTACGCCGTACGCGCCCGCCCGCACGCCCCGGTCGCGACCCCGTTGCACTGGGACGAACTCGACGATCGCGAACTGGGCCCGCGGCGGTGGACCCTGCGCACGCTCCCCGAGCGCCTGGACAAGTACGGCGACCCGTGGAAGGGACTCGGCCGCTGCCGGCGCTCGCTGAGCGTCGCGCAACGGCGTCTGGACGGCCTTGTGTAGATCCGCCGTACTGCAGGTACTCGCATCCGCAGAACGACTCCCTGGGGAGATGAATCAGATGGTGTTCCTCGGACTGCTCCTCCTCATGGCGACGGGCGCCTTCACCGCCCTGGCGATCGTCGGCAATCTGTCGGGCGGTCCGGACTACGCGGTGTCGGTTCTCGGCCAGCACATCGCCACCCTCGGCCCGCTCGGCATCTTCTGCTCCGGGCTGGCACTGGCCCTGCTGTTCTGCCTGGGCCTTGCCATCGTGGCCGGCGGAGCCACCCACCACCGCCGCAGGACGACACGTCTGCACCGGACCCGCGGGCCACGCACCACCACGCCAGGACCGATGACCGGCTGACCCACCGGCCCGAACCCGGGCGGTTTCACCGAACGGCCCAGGACCTGCCCCGGACCCGGGCGGCTTCACCGGTCGGCCCCGTCGGCGGATCGTCGCACTGTCGGCGTCGTCAGCGACCGGCGCCCCGCTCGCGGCGCAGCCGGCGGACCACGACCAGGAGGTCCACGACGGCGAGGAAGGCGAGGATCGCGCAGAGGGCGGCGATCGTGATCAGCACAGCGCGGTGCGGGCTGCCCCCGGGGCCGGAGACGCGCGCCCACAGTGCGAAGAGCGCGGCCGCCGCCGCGAACACCGGCAGGAAGATCACGCTCAGCAGCCGCCGCAGACGCAGGGCGCTCTGCGCGGTGACCGGCTCGCCGCCGGTGCGCGGAGCGTGCCGGCCGAGGGTGCCGGAGCGCGACCGCGGGGCCGACGGCTCGGGGTGCCCGTGAGGTTCGGGGCTCATGGTCGTCCTCCTCAGCGAGCGGTGCTCACGGCTCGTGCTCTTGCGACCGCTTCAGCGGTTCGGCCGGGCCCTGCTGATGTCCGCCAGCGCGGACTCAGGGTCGTCGCAGGTGGCCAGGTCGCCCAGCGTGACGATGCCGACCGGGCAGCCGCCGCGTTCCACGACGGGCAGGCGGCGCACGGCGTGCTCGCGCATCAGCTCGGCCGCGTGGTCGGTGGTGTCCTCGGGGGTCACGGTGGCCAGGGGCGGCCGGGTGCACATGGCGCCGACGGTCGTGGTGTGCGGGTCGAGGCCGGCCGCGAGGGCCCGGACCACGATGTCGCGGTCGGTGAGGACACCGAACAGATCGCAGTCGTAGGCCACCAGGATGTCCCCGACATTGCGCTCGCGCATCGCCGCCGCGGCCTGTTCCAGCGAGGCCATCGGCTCCACGGCGACCGTGTCGGGGGTCATCACCTCGCGAATCCGCCGTGTCATGTCGACTTCCGCCTCCCGCTTCGGCCGTGTGCTGTCCCCTGCCGCGTAGCCAGCACGGGCGACACCAAACCGATCCGGGGCATGCCGGGTCGGGCGGCGGCGCGGTGCCGGAGGGCCGCGCCGGTGGGCCGCTATGAGCTGACCCCCCGGCTGCTTTGCGCCGCCCTGCCCGCGGTGTGTGTGCGACGCGTCAGGTGGTCGCCAGTACGACCGCCATGGCCACCAGGCCGATGGCGACGAGCAGGACGACGATCCAGATGACGGTGAGCGGCGCGAGCGACCATCCCCGGCTCAGCGCCTCGCGTTCCGGCGCGGCGAGCCCGGACACCCCGGACTCCGCGGGAGGCGTCGCGCCGGGGGCCATGGCGGTGTCCTCCGGTACGGCGATGCCCTCCACCGGGTGGGCCGACGACCCGTCGTACTCGGCGGCCGGCCGTGCCGGTGCCGCCCCGGGCTTCGGCGCGTACCGGCGGATGCGGTGCGAACTGTCGGCGCGGTGCGCATGCTTGGCGTTCATGACCTCGGTCCTTCGTCTCCTCGTCGGAAGACGGCCCGGTTCCGCTAGGCCGGCTTCGCCTCGGCGAGGACGTCGTCGGCGAGCGGCTTGTCCAGCGCCGCGTGGACCAGGCCGTCGGTGAAGCGAGCCAGTTCGCGCTTGCTCACCAGGCTCGCCAGGTGCTCGGGCGAGGCGGGCAGACCGAGCCGCTTGGCGCCGTCCAGCGCCTTCTTGTCCACATAGGGCGCGAACTCCGGCCACACCGTCTGCACGGCACGCAGGAAGATGTCGGCGCCCGTGGGCCCGAGGCCGGGAATTTCCTGGAGCGCATCCCTCGGGTCGTCCCGCTCGCGCAGCTTGCGCAGATCGCCGCCGTACCGCTCCAGCAGCAGGTCCGCGCCGTCGCCCAGCATGGTGGCCGTGCGCTCGTCGTACCGCCGGTATCCGCCCTCGCCGAGCGCGTCGACCCGCTGCTGCCACGACGCCTTCGCCATCGCGCGCGCGGTGCGCATACCCGCCTCGAAGAGCGCCCGTGCGGCGGCCACCGCGATGTCCGCCTTGATGCGGGCGCTCAGCAGCACGGCAAGGACGAGCGCCTGGTAGAGCGGACCGGGCGTGTTCCGCAGCCTGATGCCCGCCTGGTCGAGATAGGTGGATCCCTGCCGGTCGAGCAGGGCCCGTACGACCGCCTTCTCCGTGCGGTCGCGGGAGTTCTTCCCGGTCGTCGTTGAACTCATGACGCCTCGCAACGTGGACGAAGCCGGACCGCGGTCCGGGGGCTCGTGCTGACGGGTTTCACGGGTTCGGCAACCGGAAACCCGGGTGCGAGGAGTTCCGGGGGCGACGCCGCCGGCCGCGGCACCGCCCGGTGCGCGAGCCGCGGAGGCGCGCCGGACCCGGTCCGACTGCGCGAGGAGCATTCATGTCCGACGAACAGGGCGAGTACGAGCAGCACATGGGCGACGAGGTGTACCAGCCGGACCGGTCCGAGGTCCAGGACGACGCCGGGGTACTGGACCCCGAGGACACCCTGGACGAGCGCGGTGTCAACCCCGCGATCGACGAGGGATACTCCCCGCCCGAGAAGCCGCTCGCGGCACAGAGCCGCGGTACCACCGCCGCGGAGCAGCGCGAGCGGGACTCCTTGGACGAGCGCCTGCGGGCCGAGCGACCCGATGTGGAGCCGCCGCCGGGCGACGGGATCGGGGACCTTCCGGGCGGGAGCGGAGAGCGCGTCGACGCGGAGGTCGGTGACCGGCGCGCCGGGCGGTTGGCGGCGGTCGGCGAAGCGTCCCGGGGGGCCGGGACGACGGACGACACCGTGGCGGAGGAAACCGGTGTCGCCGGCGGCGCGGCATCCGCCGAGGAGGCCGCCGTGCATGTCGTGGACGAGCCCGCACAGGCGTCGCCGGCATCCGACGAGGACGGGAACGGGCCGCCGCCCGCCTGATCCGCGCCGGTGGCGGTGGCACACACCGGCGTCGACGCAAGCGGTCCGCCGCGGCGTGTCGAGCGCCCGGCCCGGGGCACTGGGAGACGATGGACATCGCGCAGGACATCGCGCAGGTCATCGCGGACGGTCGGAGGCGGGCGGAGAGGCAGGACCGGGTGGAGCCGCAGGTCGCATCGGAGGAAGCCGGGAAGGGACGGGCCGCGACGCCCGCTCCCGAAGGGGCGCCCGGCCGTCCGCAGGAGGACGTACGGCGCAGGATCCCCCGTACCGACGCCCTGCTGCGGGAGCCGCGGCTGACCGAGGCGGCCCGTCGGCTGGGTGCGTCCGTCGTCAAGGCCGCGGTCCACGAGGCACAGGAGCGTGCGCGCACCGGGCGCATCCCGCCGGAACGGATCGCTGACACGGCCGTCGCGCTCCTGCCGCGGACGGCGGGCGGACTGCACACGGTGATCAACGCCACCGGGGTCCTGCTGCACACCAACCTCGGCCGGGCGAGCCTGTCGGCGGCGGCACGCCGGGCCGTGGCGGAGGCATCGGGCCCCACCGACGTGGAACTCGACCTGGCCACCGGCGTACGGGCCCGGCGCGGGCGCACGGCGCTGCGGGCCCTGCGCGAGCGGGTGCCGTCCGCCGCGGCGGCGCACATCGTCAACAACGGCGCCGCCGCCCTGGTCCTGGCCGCGACCGCGCTCGCCGCCGGCAAGGAGATCGTCATCAGCCGCGGCGAGATGGTGGAGATCGGGGACGGTTTCCGGCTCCCGGACCTCCTGCAGTCCACCGGGGCCCGGCTGCACGAGGTCGGCACCACCAACCGCACGACCGCCGCCGACTACGCCGCGGCGATCGGACCCGGCACCGGGTTCGTGCTGAAGGTGCACCCCTCCAACTTCCGCATCACCGGCTTCACGAGCGGCGCCGGCGTAGGGGAACTGGCCGCGCTGGGCGTCCCGGTGGTCGTCGACATCGGATCCGGGCTGCTGGTACCCCACCCGGTGCTGCCCGACGAGCCGGACGCCGAGACGCAACTGCGGGCCGGCGCCTCGCTGGTGACCGCCAGCGGGGACAAACTGCTCGGCGGACCCCAGTGCGGGCTCGTCCTCGGCGAGGCGGGCCTCGTCCGCACGCTGTCCCGGCACCCGCTGGCCCGCGCCCTGCGCGTGGACAAGCTGACGCTGGCCGCCCTTCAGGCCACGCTCACCGGACCGCCGACCCCGACCGCCGAGGCGCTGACCGCCGACCCGGCCGCCCTCCGCGCCCGCGCCGACCGGCTCGCCCGCGCCCTCGGCGGATACGGCATCGACGTCCGGTCCGTGCCGAGCGCGGCGACGGTCGGCGGCGGCGGCGCGCCCGGGGTGACCCTGCCCAGCGCCGCGCTGTCCCTGCCGGAGCCGTACGCCGCCGCGCTGCGCACCGGGCCCACCGCGGTCGTCGGGCGGCTGGAGGCGGGGCGCTGTCTGCTGGATCTGCGCGCGGTGCCGCCCGAGGACGACGACCGGCTGGCCGCAGCGGTCCGGTCGGCCGCGCAAGGGTAGCCGGCATGCGTGTCCTCGCCACCGCCGGCCACGTCGACCACGGCAAGTCCGCCCTGGTCCGGGCGCTGACCGGCATGGAACCCGACCGCTTCGAGGAGGAGCGGCGCAGAGGACTGACCCTCGACCTCGGGTTCGTGTGGACACGGCTCGGCCCGGACGGCGAACAGGTCGCCTTCGTGGACGTGCCCGGTCACGAGAAGTTCGTTGCGACCATGCTCGCCGGGGCCGGGCCGGTGCCCGCGGTGCTGTTCGTGGTGGCCGCCGACCAGGGCTGGCAGGCCCAGTCCGAGGAGCATCTGGCGATCCTCGACGCGCTCGGTGTGCGGCACGCGGTTCTCGCCGTGACCCGCAGCGACCTGGCCGACCCCGGCCCGGCCCGGGACGCCGCGCTGGAGCGCATGGCGGCCACCTCGCTGGGCGCCGTACCGTCCGTCGCGGTCAGCTCGGTGACCGGCGCCGGTCTTGACGAACTGCGCGCGGCACTGGCCCGGTCGGCCGCGGCCCTCCCGGTCCCGCCCGCCGACGCGGACGTACGGCTGTGGCTGGACCGGGCCTTCACGGTGCGCGGACACGGCACGGTGGTGACCGGCACGCTCGGGGCCGGCACCCTGCGGGTGGGTGACCGGGTGGCGACGGGCGAAGGGAGCGCCACGCTCCGCGTGCGCGGCCTGCAGACGCTGAACGAGGAACGCTCCGCCGTCAGCGGGGTGGCCCGGGTCGCGGTCAACGTGCACGGCCTGGCGGCCGGGGCGCTGCGCCGCGGTCAGGTGCTGCTGACACCGGAGCGCTGGCTGCTCACACACCTCGCCGACGTACGGGTCGTCGGTGAACCGGTCGACGACCTGCCGAGGAGGATCACCCTGCACATCGGCACCGCCGCCGTCCCGGTCGCCGTCCGCCCGCTCGGCCCCGACACCGCACGGCTGACCCTGGACCGTGACCTGCCGCTGCGCGTCGGCGACCGTGCGGTGCTGCGCGAACCGGGAGGCCGCCGCCCACCGTGCGCGGTGACCGTGCTCGACGTCCGCCCGCCGCCGCTGGCCCGGCGGGGCGCGGGCCGGGCCCGTGCGGAGCAACTGGCCACCATGACCGGTGTCCCGGACGGGCCGGCCGAGTTGCGCCGCCGCGGGCTGATCCGCCGTCCGGAACTGCTCGCCATGGGTGTGCCGGCCCCCCTCCCGCCGGTCGCCGGGGACTGGCTCGCCGACCCGGCGCACTGGGCCGGACTGCGCGAACGCCTGGCCGCCGCGGTGGACCGGTATGCGGGACAGCACCCCCTGGAACCGGGCCTGCCCACGCAGGCGGCCCGGCATCTGCTCGCACTGCCCGACCGGTCACTGGTGGACGCCCTGGCCGACGCGCCCGGCGGCCGGCCGCTCACCCGCCGGCAGGGCAGGCTGTACCGCTCCGAAAGCCTCAGGCCGACCCTGCCGCCCGCCGTCCGCGCGGCCGTCGACGCCGTGGTGCGGGAGCTTGCGACGGCACCGTTCAGCGCGCCCGAGGCCGACCGCCTCGCCGAACTGGGCCTGACCCGCAAGACGGTGGCCGCCGCGGTCGCCGCGGGCGCGCTGCTGCGGGTCGCCGACGGGATCGTGCTGCTGCCCGGCGCGGACGCGCGGGCCGCCGCCGTGCTCGCCCGGCTGCCCCAGCCGTTCACGCTGAGCGAGGCCCGGCAGGCCCTCGGCACCACACGACGGGTGGCCGTGCCGCTGCTTGAGCACCTGGACGCGCAGGGGTACACGGAGCGTATCGACGACCGGCGGCGGCGCTGCCGTACCGGCACCGCAAGCGGAGGCGGACGGGAATCGAACCCGCCTGCCCGAGATCCTCGGGCACCTCGGTTTTGAAGACCGGGAGGGCCACCAGGCACCCACACGCCTCCACCGACCCCTCAGGCTACGCGCGCAGGAGACCGCGATGACCACGACCCGCCAAGTGTCCGTACGACTCACGCAGTACGCCCACGGCGGCGGCTGCGCCTGCAAGATCCCGCCCGGTGAGCTGGAGGACGTCCTCGGCGCCCTCTCGGCACCGCTGCCGGCCTCGGCCGTCGACACGCCCCTCCTGGTCGGCCTCGCCACCGGCGACGACGCCGCCGTCGTCGCGCTGCCCGCGCAGAGCGGCCCCGCACAGGCCGTGGTGTCCACCGCGGACTTCTTCACGCCGGTCGTCGACGACCCCTACGACTGGGGACGCATCGCCGCGGCCAATGCCCTGTCCGACGTGTACGCGATGGGCGGCCGGCCCGTCGTCGCCGTCAACCTCCTGGCCTGGCCCCGCGACGTGCTGCCGTTCGAGCTGGCCCGTGAGGTGCTGCGCGGCGGGCTGCAGGTCGCCACCGAGGCCGGCTGCCATGTGGGCGGCGGTCACAGCGTCGACGATCCCGAACCCAAGTACGGCATGGCCGTCACCGGACTGGCCGACCCGGCACGGCTGCTGCGCAACGACACCGGCCGGCCCGGCATGCCGCTGTCGCTGACGAAACCCCTCGGCCTCGGCGTGCTCAACAACCGCCACAAGGCCACCGGCGAACGGTTCGAGCAGGCCGTCGCCACGATGGTGGCCCTCAACCGGGACGCGTCGGCCGCGGCCCTGGCGGCCGGGGCGGTCTGCGCCACCGATGTCACCGGTTTCGGGCTGCTGGGCCATCTGCACAAGCTGGCCCGGGCCTCGCGGGTGACCGCGGTGATCGACACGGCCGCCGTGCCGTACCTCGACGGCGCACGGCAGGCCGTACGGGACGGGTACGTCAGCGGCGGCACCCGGCGCAACCTCCAGTGGGTGACACCCGTCACCGACTTCGGCACGACCGACGACGACACACGGGTCCTGCTGGCCGACGCCCAGACCTCCGGCGGGCTTCTGGTCGCCGGCGAGGTGCCCGGGGCGCCGGTGATCGGGGAACTCGTGCCGTGCGGACCGCACTCCCTCGTGCTCCGGTGACCACGAGGCAGCGCGACCCCCTCACATCTGCGTGCCGGTACGGTCGTCGATGCCGGCCCGAGCCCGGTAGGCGCGCACCAGCTCGACGGCCGCCGGGCCCCGGGGGCGCCGGCCGGGCCGGATGTCGACGGCGATCGCCTTGGCCTCCTGGATGTGGGTGTTGGGGTCGAGGGACAGATGCAGCAGTTCGTTGGCGGCGTCGCCCGTGCTGTAGCCGTTCGGACCCCAGTGGTAGGGCAGCCCGATCTGATGCAGGGTCCGTCCCTGTACGGTCAGCGGCGGCACCCGGTCGGTGACCAGCACACGGGCCTCGATGACGTTGCGGGCGCTGACGATCGTCGCCCAGCCGGTGTGGGCAAGACCGCGCTCCGCGGCGAGTTGCGGCGAGACCTCGCAGAAGAACTCCGGTTGCAGCTCCGCCAGATAGGGCAGCCAGCGGGACATGCCGCCCGCCGTGTGGTGTTCGGTGAGCCGGTAGGTGGTGGCGACGTACGGGAACACCTGTGCGCCCGGTTCGTCGGCGCTCGGCTGGTAGCGGTTGTCGGGCAGCGGCGGCATCAGGTGCCGCACCGGGTTGCGCTGCTGCCGGCCGTACAGCAGGTTCCGGAACGGGGAGTCCTGCGGCTCGTAGTGCACGGGCAGGGGACCGTCGGTGAGTCCCGAGGGGGCGTACAGCCATGCCTTGCCGTCGGCCTGCATGATGAACGGGTCCGTGCCCGACAGGGCGTCGGCGCCGGTCGCGTCCGGCGGCGCCTGGTAGTGCGGGGACCTGCCCTGGGGGAAGTCGGGGACGTCGTGGCCCACCCACCGGGCCTTCTCCGCGTCCCACCACACCAGCGCCTTGCGCTCGCTCCACGGCCTGCCGTCCGGGTCGGCCGAGGCCCGGTTGTACAGGATGCGGCGGTTGGCCGGCCAGGCCCACGCCCACTCGCCCGCCACCCAGTTCTGCTCCGCGCCCGGCTTGCGACGGGCCGCCTGGTTGACCTCGTCGGCATACACCCCGCAGTAGATCCAGCAGCCGCACAGGGTGGAGCCGTCGTCCTTGAGCTGGAGGTAGGAGGACAGCGGCCGGCCGTCGGCGTCGCGGCCGTTGATCTCGGCGAGGACGGCCTCCGCGTCCGGTTCGGCGAGTCGGCCCTTGGTGGGGTAGTCCCAGGTCAGATCCAGCAGCGGACGGTCCATCGGGTCGGTGGAGCCGGCGAGCCTGCGCCGGATCAGCCGTCCCAGGTGGAAGGTGAACCACAGGTCGCTGCGGGCCTCACCGGGCGGCTCGACGGCCTGGTGGTGCCACTGGAGCATGCGCTGGGTGTTGGTGAAGCTGCCGTCCTTCTCGGTGTGCGCGGCGGCCGGCAGGAAGAACACCTCGGTGCGGATGTCCTCGGTGCGCAGCTCGCCCGTCTCGATCTCCGGGCCGTCCTTCCACCAGGTGGCCGACTCGATCAGCGAGAAGTCCCGGACCACCAGCCAGTCCAGGTTGGCCATGCCCAGGCGCTGGAGCTTGGCGTTGGCGCTGCCGACCGTCGGGTTCTCGCCGTACAGGAAGTAGCCCTTGCAGGTGCCCTCCAGCTGGGCCATGGTCGTCTCGTAGGTGGAGTGGGAGCCGGTCAGCCGCGGCAGGTAGTCGAAGCAGAAGTCGTTCTCGGCCCGCGCGGCCTCGCCCCAGTACGCCTTGAGCAGGCTCACCAGGTAGGAGCGCATGTCACCCCAGTAGCCCTTGCGTGCCGAGTCCGCTTCGACGAAGGCGTCCAGATCCTGGTTCAGGTGTGCGTGCGGCATCGGGATGTAGCCGGGCAGCAGGTCGAAGAGGGTGGGGATGTCCGTCGACCCCTGGATGGAGGCGTGCCCGCGCAGCGCGAGGATGCCGCCGCCGGGCCGGCCGATGTTGCCGAGGAGCTGCTGGAGGATGGAGGCCGCGCGGATGTACTGCACGCCCACCGTGTGCTGGGTCCAGCCGACCGCGTAGGCGAAGGCCGTCGTGCGGTCCCGGCCCGAGTTGTCCGTGACCAGGTCGCACACCTGCCGGAACAGGTCCTGCGGCACGCCGCAGATCTGCTCCACCGTCTCCGGTGTGTAGCGGGCGTAGTGCCGCTTGAGCACCTGGAACACGCAGCGCGGGTGGCTCAGCGTCTCGTCCCGCTCCGGCTCGCCCACGCCGATGTCCGCGCCGCCGGAGCCGTGGACCTCGCCGCGCGCGGCCTCGGTCACCGACCTGCCGCCCCTGGTGCGCTCCTCGTACCAGCGGTCGCGTTCGCCGGATGCCGCCTGCACCTGCATGCCTTCGTACTGCCAACTGCTGTTGTCATAGCGGCGGTTGTCCGGATCCAGGCCGGAGAAGACGCCGTCCAGGTCCTCCGTGTCCCGGAAGTCCTCCCGCAGCACCGTGGGCGCGTTGGTGTACGCCACCACGTAGTCACGGAAGTACTTGTCGTTCTCCAGGACGTAGTTGATGATCCCGCCGAGGAAGACGATGTCGGTGCCCGCGCGCAGCGGCACATGCAGGTCGGCCAGCGCGCTGGTGCGGGTGAAGCGCGGGTCGACGTGGATCACCTTCGCACCCCGGGCCTTGGCCTCCATCACCCACTGGAAACCGACCGGATGGCACTCGGCCATGTTCGAGCCCTGGATGACGATGCAGTCCGAGTTCTGCAGGTCCTGCTGGAAGGTGGTCGCGCCGCCGCGTCCGAACGAGGTTCCCAGACCGGGAACGGTGGAGGAGTGTCAAATGCGCGCCTGGTTCTCGATCTGGATGGCGCCGAGCGCGGTGAACAACTTCTTGATCAGGTAGTTCTCTTCGTTGTCGAGCGTGGCGCCGCCCAGGCTCGCGAAACCGAGCGTGCGCCGCGTGCGGGTCTCCTCGACCTCCCACTGCCAGCCCGCCCGCCGTGCCTCGATCACCCGGTCGGCGATCATGTCCATCGCCCGGTCGAGATCGAGCCGTTCCCACGCGGTGCCGTAGGGACGCCGGTACAGCACGTAGTGCTCGCGTGCGTCACCGGTGGTCAGCTGGAGGCTCGCCGAGCCCTTGGGGCACAGCCGGCCGCGGGAGACGGGGGAGTCGGGGTCGCCCTCGATCTGGGTGACCCGCCCGTCCTCGACGTAGACGTTCTGGCCGCAGCCCACCGCGCAGTACGGGCACACCGACTTCACCACCCGCTCCGCGCTCGCGGTGCGCGAGGTGAGCCGCGCGCTGCCCGCGCTCTTGGCGGCGGCCCCGCGGCCCAGCGGGTCGGTGCCCCTGAGCTGGCGGTAGACCGGCCACGAGTCGATCCAGGTGCGCACACCCATGAGTCAGACCTCCCGCCCGTCTGCCGCGCGGCCGGCCACCCGTACGGCCTCGGCGTCCTCCGGCCGCTCCCGCGTCTTGCGGAATCGATTGTCCCGCGGTACGGCGGCGACGGCATCTTCGCTCGGCGGGTACCCGCCCTGTGCCCGGTCTCCCCTGACCCTGCGTGGATCTTTGACCATGCGTGGACCTCCGTCAGCCGGTGCGGGCCCGCAGTCGCTCGCGCTGGGGTACGACCGTGTACTTCGGGTCCTCGGCGGAGGCCACCCCGGCGTGGAACACGCCGAGGCGCAGGGCGGCCGAGCCGGTCAGCAGGGCGGCCCCGGCCACCGCGGCCAGCGGCCGGCTGCGCCGCAGGCCCGCGAGTCCCGCGAGCGCCGCGCCGCCCGCCGTGAGGATCTCCGCCGACCACATCAGCGCCCGCGGCCCGCCCTGCTCATAGGGCTCGGCCGCCAGCCCCATGCGCCGCTTCATCACCTCGAACGCCCCCAGTTCCAGGGCCGCCCCGAGCAGCGCCAGCCGGCGCGCGGGGCCCGTCTGCGCGACGGGGGCCGCGGCCAGCGCGAGCCCGGCCGCCGCGGTGGCGCCGGAACCGGCGAAGACGAACGGCATCTCGCGATGGCCCTCGTGCCAGGACGGCACCGCCGTGTCCGAGATCAGCACGGCGGTGTACGTCGTGACCGCCGGGCCGAGCAGCGCCGCGGCCCCCGTGGCGGCCGAGCCGACGAGCCGGTAGCGGCCCGCGACGTCGGTCGCCGCCGCGGTCATGGTCAGCGGGACGTATCCGGCCAGCAGCCAGGACCCGAGGCTCATCGGCGAGGTCGGCTTGAAGACGCGCAGCATGGTGAGGAAACGCGTCGGCCGGCCCAGGTCGTGGACCAGCGCGACCAGGGACAGCGAGATGGCGGACGCCGCGGCCAGCTTCGCCGACCTGGCCAGCACGGGACGCCCGGTGGCCTGCCCGCCTGCGGCCAGCAGCGACGAGGCACCGGAGAGCCCGCCGAGGTACAGATAGCCGGCGATGTCGAGCGGCGCCCAGACCGGCTTCTTCAGCACCGGCCTGCCGTAGTACGAGGAGAAGCGTGCCTCGGGCACCATGGCCTGCTCGCCGCGTCCACGGCGGCGTCGGCGGCGCCCGGTGGGCGCCGTGGCGGCGTCCGGCCGGCCGGCCTCGGCGTCCTGCTTCCCACGGCGCCGCCCCTTGGATCCGGTCATCGTGGCCTCCTGACGAAACTGGCGACGGCCAGTGCGGCCAGCGAGGCGGCGGCGACGGCCGCGTGCCGCCACATGTCCGGGAGGTCCCGGGTGGTGACGACCGGGTCGGGCGGCAGGCCGTAGACCTCCGGCTCGTCCAGCAGCAGGAAGAACGCGCCGTCCCCGCCCACCCCGTCGTCCGGGCTCTCCCCGTACAGCCGGGCCTCGGTGGCGCCGGCCGCGTGCAGCTGCGTCACCCGGTTCGCCGCCCGTTCCCGCAGCTCGTCCAGCGGGCCGAACTGGATCGAGTCGGTCGGGCACGCCTTCGCGCAGGCCGGTTCCAGGCCGGTCCCGAGCCGGTCGTAACACAGGGTGCACTTCCAGGCGCGCCCGTCGCCCCGGCGCTGGTCGATGACCCCGTAGGGGCATGCGGGTATGCAGTAGCCGCAGCCGTTGCAGATGTCCTGCTGGACGACGACCGTGCCGAACTCGGTGCGGAACAGCGACCCGGTGGGGCACACGTCCAGACAGGCGGCGTGGGTGCAGTGCTTGCACACGTCCGAGGACATCAGCCAGCGCAACTCGGTGCGGCCGTCGGGGGACACCGGCGAGATCTGCCCGGCCGGTCCGTCCTCGTCCGCGGTGCCGGCCGCCGGTGCCGTCGCTTCCGGGTGGGCGCCGAGGCCGCGGGCGGCGTCGAAGACATCGACGTGCTCGTGCCCGTCCCCGGAGTCCGGGCGCACCGGTGTCCGCTGCTCGATGAAGGCCACATGGCGCCAGGTGTCGGCGCCGAGCCCCTGGGTGTTGTCGTAGGACATGCCCGTCAGCTCCAGGCCGTCCTCCGCAATGGCGTTCCACTCCTTGCAGGCCACTTCGCACGCCTTACAGCCGATGCACACGGAGGTGTCCGTGAAGAAGCCCATGCGCGGCGGGGCATCGGGGTATCCGGCGGCAGCCGCCACGTTCGGCTGGGGACCGAACAACTGGTTGCCGTGCACCGCGTCATGCTCCGTCCGACGCGTCCCGCCGACGTCGCTGTGGGTCATGGCTCGCCCTCCTCGACCAGGGCACGCGCTCCTCGGCCTGTCCCGCCTCGCTGTGGCTCTGCTTCGAGCCTGGCACGGCTGCCCGCGACACGCGCGCCCGAAACCACACCGCGCGGAGGCACGGCTCCCGGCTCCTGAGCGCGTACCCGGCCCGTGCGTGTCGGAACCCGCGGGCAGGGGACTCGGACCACCGCAGAAGGCCCGCCGTGGCCGACCGAGCACAGCCGTGAGCGGAGGAGTCGAGACCATGCGTGCACTGACCTGGCAGGGACTGCGAGACGTACGGGTGGAGACCGTCCCGGATCCGAAGATCGAGAAGCCGGACGACATCGTCGTCAGGGTCACGTCCTGCGGCATCTGCGGATCCGATCTGCATCTGTACGAACTGTTCGGGCCGTTCCTGGCGTCCGGCGACATCCTCGGCCACGAACCGATGGGGATCGTGGCGGACGTCGGGCCCGAGGTGCACGCCCTCGCCCCGGGCGACCGCGTGGTGGTTCCGTTCAACGTCTCGTGCTGTGACTGTTTCATGTGCGACCAGGGTCTGCACTCACAGTGCGAGACCACCCAGGTCCACGAGTACGGCACCGGCGCCGCGCTGTTCGGCTACACGAAGCTGTACGGACAGGTGCCGGGCGGACAGGCCGAGTTCCTGCGCGTGCCGTTCGGGAACCGGCTGCCCGTCAAGGTGCCCCACGGCACGCCCGACGACCGGTATGTGTATCTGTCCGACGTGCTGCCCACTGCCTGGCAGGCGGTCGAGTACGCCGACATCCCGCCGGGAGGGACGGTGACCGTGCTCGGGCTCGGGCCGATCGGCGACATGGCCGCCCGGATCGCCCAGCACCGCGGAGCCCGGCTGGTCATCGGGATCGACCTGGTCGACGAACGCCTGGCACGCGCCCGGGCCCACGGGGTCACCTGCCTGGACGTCCGGGACAGCGGCAAGGACCTGGGCAAGGCGGTGCGCGACCTCACCGACGGACGGGGAACCGACGCCGTCATCGACGCCGTCGGGATGGAGGCCCACGGCGCCCCGCTCGCCAAGGCCGCCCAGTGGTTCGTGGGACACCTGCCCGACGGCGTGGCCCAGCCGCTCATGGAGAAGGCGGGCGTGGACCGGCTCGGCGCGCTGCACACGGCCATCGACCTCGTCCGCAGGGGCGGCACGATCTCCGTGTCCGGTGTCTACGGCGGAGCGGTCAGCCCCATGCCGCTGATGACGATGTTCGACAAGCAGATCCAGGTCCGGATGGGCCAGGCGAACGTCCGGCGGTGGGTGGACGACATCCTGCCGCTGCTCACGGACGAGGATCCGCTCGGCGTCGACACGTTCAAGACGCACGACATGCCGCTGGAGGACGCGCCGAAGGCGTACGCGATGTTCCAGGCCAAGGAGGACGGCATGATCAAGACCCTGCTGCATCCCTGACCGCCCGCACCGCCGGCTGGGGTAAGCCGGGGCGGGGACGACACACCACGCGCGCCTGTCGGCCGATCGGGTGCCGGGCCCCTGTCGCACGGGTGTTTCGCGAGGGCGGGGTACTCGGCGCGCACCCCCCGGGCAACGGATGCCGGAGAACAGGGGGTGTGACACCGCGAGGAGGTCTGTCGTGAACGGTGTGCCGCACGAGGGAACCGTCAGCCGCGCCGTGGACCCGGTGTGACGGCGCCCGAGCCGGGAGCGGCGCCCCGCCGGGGAGAACGGCTGGCGGACGCGGCCGACCGGCGGCTGCCCGTGTACGACGGGGGCGGACCGCTGCTGCGCAAGGCGTTCCCCGACCACTGGTCGTTCCTGCTGGGCGAACTGGCCCTCTACAGCCTGGTCCTGCTGCTGCTGACGGGCGTGTGGCTGACCTTCTTCTTCAAGCCCGAGATGCGGGAGGTGGTCTACGACGGCTCCTACCGGCCGCTGCGCGGGGTGCGCATGTCGACGGCGTTCGCCTCCACCCTGGACATCAGCTTCGACGTACGCGGCGGCCTGCTGATGCGGCAACTGCACCACTGGGCCGCGCTGGTCTTCGTCACCGCGATCGGTGCGCACCTGCTGCGGGTGTTCTTCACCGGCGCCTTCCGCAGGCCCCGCGAGCTGAACTGGGTCATCGGCGTCACGCTCTTCGCGATCGCCCTGGCGGAGGGCTTCGCCGGCTATTCGCTGCCGGACGACCTGCTCTCCGGCACGGGCCTGCGGATCGCCCAGGGCATCATGCTGTCCATCCCGGTGGCGGGGACGTATCTCGCCCTGTTCGTGTTCGGGGCCCAGTTCCCGGGACACGACATCGTGCCCCGGCTGTACAGCATGCACATCCTGCTGCTGCCGGGGGCACTGGCCGCCCTGGTCACGGTGCACCTGATGCTGGTCTTCCACCTCAAGCACACCCAGTGGCGCGGGCCCGGCCGTACCAACGCGAACGCCGTCGGCAAACCGCTGCACCCGCGGTTCACGGCCTCGTCCGCCGGTCTGTCCCTGGCCGTCTTCGGGGTGTTGTCGGTGCTCGCCGGCATCGCGCAGATCAACCCGGTGTGGGTGTACGGACCCTACCGGCCGGACCAGGCGTCGACCGGGTCCCAGCCCGACTGGTACGTCGGCTTCCTGGAGGGCGCCCTCAGGCTCGTACCGCCCTGGGAGACGACCGTCGCCGGACACACCCTCATGTGGAACGTCCTCCTGCCGGCCGTCGTGCTGCCCGCGCTGCTCTTCCTCGTCCTGTACGCCTATCCGTTCGTGGAGCAGCGGTTCACCGGCGAGTGGAGGCAGGAGCGGCACCTGTGCGACCGGCCCCGGGAGCGGCCCGTGCGCACCGGCCTTGGCGTCGCGGGCGTGACCTTCTACGGCGTGCTGCTGCTGGCCGGCGGCAACGACGTGATGGCGGCGACCTTCCGCATCTCGGTGAACAGCCTGACCTGGGTGCTGCGGGTCGCCCTGATCGTGGCGCCCGTCCTCGCCTTCGCGCTCGTCCGTGCGCTGTGCCACGCCCTCGTGGCCGCCGAACAGCAGCGCCTGACGGAGGGTGAGGAGACCGGAGAGGTACGCCAGACCCTGGCCGGCGGATACGAGACCGGCCACCGGCCGGTCACGTCCTTCCGGCCGGGCGCCCCGCGCCTCCCGGTCAGTCCTCCCGCTCGACGCCCCGGTTCGCGTACTGGAACACCAGACCCAGAACACCCTGCGCCAGAACACCGAGGCCGATGAGGAACAGCCACAGCCCGTAGACCACACCGGTCGCCGCGACCGAGAAACCGAGCGCGGTCACGATCGGCCAGAGGCTGTGCGGCGGGAAGAACTCCAGCGGCCCGGCGGCATCGGTGACCTCCGCCTCGGAACGGTCCTGCGGGCGCCGGCCGCGACGTGCGTACTGCACCGCGCAGAAGAAGGACACCAGCGCGGCCATGCCGAACGCGACGATGAGCGCCGCGGTACCGGTCGGATCGCCCGACCACGCCCCGTAGAGCGCGGCGGTACCGCCGAAGAAGGCGGCCACACCGCCGAACAGCAGGGCTTCCACCTTCACTGCCGTCCCTCCCGCTCCGCCTGCCGCACGACATCGGGGTGGTGCAGGTCGAACGCCGGGGACTCCGACCGCACCCGGGGCAGCGCCACGAAGTTGTGGCGGGGCGGCGGGCAGTCGGTGGCCCACTCCAGGGCCCGCCCGTACCCCCAGGGGTCGGCCAGTTCGACGCGCCGCCCGTACCGGGAGGTGTACCAGACGTTGTAGAGGAACGGCAGGGTGGACACTCCGAGCAGCAACGCGCCCGCCGACGACAGGGTGTTGAGGAGTGTGAAGCCGTCGGAGGGCAGATAGTCGGCGTAGCGGCGGGGCATCCCCATCTCACCGAGCCAGTGCTGCACGAGGAACGTCAGCTGGAACCCCGGGAACAGCAGCCAGAAGTGCAGCTTGCCGAGCCGCTCGTCGAGCATCTTCCCGGTGAACTTGGGCCACCAGAAGTAGAATCCGGCGAACATCGCGAAGACCACGGTGCCGAACAGCACGTAGTGCAGATGGGCGACGACGAAGTACGAGTCGGTGACGTGGAAGTCGAGCGGTGGCGAGGCGACGAGCACCCCGCTGAGCCCGCCCAGCAGGAACGACACCAGGAAGCCGAGGGACCACAGCATCGGCGTCTCGAAGGAGACCGACCCGCGCACCATCGTCCCGATCCAGGCGAAGAACTTGATCCCCGTCGGCACCGCGATCAGGAACGACATGATGGAGAAGAACGGCAGCAGCACCGCGCCCGTCGCGAACATGTGGTGTGCCCACACCACGGCCGACAGCATGGTGATCGAGGTCGTCGCCCCGATCATGGGCAGATAGCCGAAGAGCGGCTTGCGCGAGAACACCGGGATGATCTCGGAGATGATGCCGAAGAACGGCAGGGCGACGATATAGACCTCGGGATGCCCGAAGAACCAGAACAGGTGCTGCCAGAGCAGGGCGCCGCCGTTGGTGGCGTCGAAGATGTGCGAGCCGAACTTCCGGTCGGACTCCAGGGCCAGCAGCGCCGCGGTGAGCACCGGGAACGCGGGCAGCACCAGGATGGATGTGAACAGCACGTTCCATGTGAACATCGGCATCCGGAACATCGTCATCCCCGGGGCACGCAGACACAGGATCGTGGTGATGAAGTTGACCGCGCTCAGCGTGGTCGACACACCGGTCACCACCAGCCCCATCGCCCACAGGTCGCCGCCGGCGCCGGGGGAGTAGTACGCGCTGTTGAGCGGGGCGTACGCGAACCAGCCGAACGAGGCCGCGCCGGTCGGCACCAGGAACCCCGAGACGACCATGAGGCCGCCGAAGAGGTACATCCAGTACGACAGCGCGTTGAGCCGGGGCAGCGCCAGGTCCGGGGCGCCGATCTGCAACGGCATCACCGCGTTCGCGAACCCCGCGAACATCGGCGTCGCGAAGAGCAGCATCATGATCGTGCCGTGCACCGTGAAGAGCTGGTTGTAGGTGTGCTCGCTCACGAACTGCAGCCCCGGCCGGGCCAGTTCGGCGCGCATGGCGAGCGCGAGCAGCCCGCCGAGCAGGAAGAAACAGAAGGAGGTCACCATGTACAGTCGGCCGATCACCTTGTGGTCGGTCGTCGAGGCCCAGCCCAGCAGCGTCCGCCCCAGTGAGGTCCCGGTGGGCGAAGACGTGCCCCCCTCGCCCTCGCCGAGGCGTTGTGGCACTTCGGTCATGGTCCTCCTCACCCCGGCCGGCAGCGGACAGCACCGGGCGAGTGCTCCGCCCGGCGGACGGGAAACCGGCGACTGCGCTGCGTGACGACGCTACCGGTGACAGCGATGAATACCGGTTCCGCCACGCTTTCCTGAATCCGGCGGCGAGGGGCCGGGTACTCGATGCCGATGGACACGACACTTGAGCACATGGCCGCCGCCGGGTCGACGGCCGGGATGATCGTCATCGTCGTCGGCGGGCTGCTCGTCACGGCCGCACTGGTGTGGTCGGTACGGCTCGGGACCAAGGTGCTGCGGCGGGAGCAGCTGCCGCAGCGGTCCACCGCGCGGACGAGGCCGCCGCGGTCGGGACCGGTGGGTGAGGAACGGCAGATGCGTGAACCCAGCGAGGTGCCCCGGGTGACGGAAGGCCACCGGCCCACGCCCCACGAACTCGGCAACACCCCGGACCGGCCGAGCGGGAACCAGGACCGGCCGCGCTGGCGGTCCGGTTCCGGCGGATCGTTCGGCGGCGGGGGCGGCGGCGCGACCTGAGGCCCGGACCGCCGCGAGGACTCAGCGGGAAGACGGCCCTGCCCCGCGGCGGGAAGACGGCCCTGCCTCGCGCAGGGCCGTGGCACCGCTGCGCCACGCGCCCAGCAGCCGGGCCGCGAGCCGGTCCTCAAGGTGCGAGGTGGCACGGATCCCGAACACCACGTCGTCCTCCAGCCGGGGTTCGCTCTCCAGCAGCCCGCCGACGACGTCGTGCCGCACGACCTGTTCATGCACCGCGTCCGCCTCGACGTGCTCCGTGTAGAACCGCACGGCCGCCGGACCGGCCCCCACCCGGCGCAGGGCCTCGGCGAGCCGGCGGGAGGCCGGGGACGAGGTCACCTCCACGGCGGCGAAGTGCCCGACGAGCGCACCGCGCAGCGCCCGGTGCAGACCGAACAGCGACATCACATTGACGGTCGCGAGCGCCTCGGCCGGAGCGCTGTCGACATAGCGCCCGTACGCGGTGTCCAGCCCGAGATCCGCCATGAGATCGGCGAACAGCTCCGCGTGGATATCGTCCGCGCGGCCGGCGCCGAACTCGTCGAACTCCACGGCGACCATGGCCGCCTTGGCCCGCCCGCGCAGCCTGGGGATCACCCAGGCGTGCGGGTCCGCCTCCTTCAGGTGGTACAGCGAGCGCAGCGCCGCGTACTCGCGCAGCTGCCGCAGCGTGCCCTCGTCGCGCAGATAGTGCGAGACACCGCCGTCGGTGTCGCCGACCGGTTCCAGCTGGAGTTCGTCCAGCGCACCCGCGGCCGTGTCGGTGTCCGCGACCGGCACGTCGAAGCGCAAAGCGCCGAGGAAGCGTTCCTCGATCGCGCCGCGCAGCGCCAGCAGGCCGCTGTCCCATTCGAGGCGGTCCGGTACGCCCGCGAAGCCCAGGTAGTGCAGCTCGTACAGGACATACAGCGCGAGTTGCAGATCGTCGCCGTACGCGGAACCCCGCACCGGGACCTGCGCATGGCCGGGCCCCGATCCGCAAAGTGCGGCCAGCACCGCGGCCGACAGCGCACCGCGCGGCTCGGGCGGCGGCGGTCGGTGGAGCGGGGCGTGCCGCCGAGCGGGCGTGGCCGTCATACGGCATCGCCCCCGCTGGGCCGCCTGTCGCGACGGCGGTGGCTGGTGTCGCACCAGGGAAAGATCCGGCTGCGGCGGCAGGTGCAGACCGCGACCATGAAACGCTTCGAGACGATCACCTCACCGTCCTCGCCCACCACTTCGACCGGCCCCTCCACCAGCAGGGGCCCGTCACGCTGGACGCGGATACGACGGGGGCGTTCAGGCATGTTCGGCACGGATCACCACCAGCTCCTCGGTCGTACCGTCGGCCGCCAGTCCCCGCTCGCGCAGCCAGGCGAGCCGCGAGCGCAGCACACGCCCGAACGGCAGCCGGGCCCGGTCGACGACGGCCGCCCGCAGCCCCGCCGCTTCGAGACGGTCCAGGGTGTCCTCGATGCCGCACAGGTGCGAGTGCACGAGCAGCAGCGCTCCCGCGGACCGCAGGATCGCCGGGGCGGCGTCGCAGACCCGGTCGATCAGCGCACGACCGTCGCGCCCGGCGTCCCAGGCCCGTGCGGCGCCCCGGCGCGGCAGCCCGCCCGGTGCGGGGACGTAAGGCGGGTTGGCGACCACGAGGTCGAAGCGGCAGCCCGGCACGGCGGACACCAGGTCGCCGTGGCGCACGCGCACGGTCTGCCCGTTCAGCAGGGCGTTGAACCGGGCGGTGGCCACCGCCCGCAAGGAGATGTCCACCGCGGTGACACGGCCGCCCAGCCGGGCCGCCTCCACGGCGAGCACCCCGCTGCCCGTGCCCAGGTCCAGGACGTCCGCCCCGTCCGTGATCCCCTCGCGGCACATGGCCCGCTGCAGCAGCCGGGTGTCGGCCTGCGGGGCGTAGACGCCCCGGGGAACCCAGCAGCGGGGCCACGACGTGGTGAGAGTGTCGACGGTCATCGGAGATGTCTGCGTCATCCGGGTCATCCGGCTGCCTGCAACGGAAGGGAGGTCAGCGCCCGGGCCACTCCGCACAGATTGTCGGCCATGGTGCGACCGGTGCGGTGCGCCCAGTCACGGCCGCGCCGCTCCTGCAGATAGTCGGGCCCCGGCCCCGGGCCGAGATGCCAGTACGTCCAGGCCTGACCGGGAACGGTGTAGCCGATGTCGGCGAGCGCCCCGGAGATCTCGCTGATCACGTGGTGGGCGCCGTCCTCGTTGCCGGTGACCACCACGCCCGCCACCCGGTTGTAGGCGACGGGCCGGTCCTCGTCGTCCGTCTCGGACATCATCGCGTCCATGCGTTCGAGAACGCGTTGCGCCACCGAGGACGGCCGGCCCAGCCAGGTGGGCGAGGCGATGACCAGTATCTGCGACTCCAGGAGTTTGTCGTGCACCTGTGGCCACTGGTCGCCGTCGCCCGCGTCGGTGACCACGCCCGGCGCGATGTCCAGGTCCACGGCCCGGACCTGCTCCACCGCCACCCCGTGCTCGGTCAGCCGCCCGACGACCACGGCGGCCAGCGCCTCGGTGTTCGAAGGCTCGGGGGACTTCTTGAGCGTGCAGTTGACGACCAGTGCTTTCACCGTTGCTCCCGGGGCGATCGACGACACATGGGGCACGCCGGGCGGTCCGGCGGTGCGGTCCGAGTACCCCTGCACCGCGGAGGTAACGAGACGTGGGACGGCGCGGCAGCGGTCACGCCAAGGGGCTGCGCGGCAGTGAGCCGAGCAGATGCGCCGGATCCTGGAAGACGGCGTCGGCGCCGGCCTCCTCCAGATCGGCGCGGGGTATGCCCCCGCAGAGCAGTGCCACACACCGCACCCCCGCGTGCCGGCCCGCCCGCATGTCCCACACCGTGTCGCCGACGAACACCGCACGCTCCGCCGGGACGCCCGCCAGCTCCAGCGCCCGCTCGACGGGTTCCGGCGCGGGCTTGCCTTCGGTGACGTCATCGGCACTGGCCGTCGCCGTGATGGCGTCGTCCGCGTCGATCGCCCGCCGCAGCGCGGACAGTTCGTCGCCGGCCGCCGAGGTGGCCAGGACGATCTGCCGGCCGTCCGCGGCCAGGCGCCGCAGCAGGTGTGCCGCGCCGGGCAGCGCGGTCAGCCGCTCGAAGTACTCGGCGTAGAGCACCTTGTGGGCGCTGCTGAGTCCCGCCGCCTCGCCCTCGGCCCGCGCCTCGCCCAGCAGATGCGTGACGAGGTCGGCGGAGCCGAGTCCGACCGCCCGGTGGATGGCGTGCGCGGTGATCCGGTGTCCGGCCTGGCGGAACGCCTCCCACCAGGCCACCACATGCAGATGGTTGGTGTCGACCAGGGTTCCGTCCACGTCGAACACGGCCGCTCGCCGCACCTGCGCCATCACGCCTCCCGGCAGTGGGGACCATGGGCTGTCCCGGGTCACACCCGGGTACCCGGCGAAACCCCTGCCGGAACCCCGGCCGGCGGTGGGCCGGGTTCCGCGAGGTTTCGTCCATCCGTCGACATGTGTCGTGTCGTCCACGTGGGGTGGGTACCCGGTGTCACGTGGACACATGGTGCGCCGGCAGTCCGGCGCGGCCGGCCAGTGGAGGAGGACGACATGAGCACGGTCAGCAAAACGGTGGACGTCGACGTTCCCGTTCATACCGCCTACAACCAGTGGACGCAGTTCGAGGAGTTCCCGAACTTCATGGAGGGCGTCGAGGAGGTCAGGCAGCTCGACGACCGGCACAACCACTGGACCTCCAGCATCGGCGGGGTCAGGCGCGAGTTCGACACCGAGATCGTCGACCAGCTCCCGGACGACCGGATCACCTGGCGCGCCATCGCCGGCGACGTACGCCAGCGGGGATCGGTCCGCTTCCAGCGGCTGGACGACACGCACACCCGGGTGGAACTCACGATGGAGGTCGAGCCCGAGGGCGTCGTCGAGAAGGGCGCGGACGCGCTGGGCCTGATCGACCGGCGGGTGAAGGGAGACCTGGGCCGCTTCAAGGACTACATCGAAGGCCGCGAGGGTGAAAGCGGTGCCTGGCGCGGACGGATCCGGCCCGAGGATCCCGGCTCGATGCGCTGACGGCCCGTTGCGGGCCCCACGCGTCGGGCCGCCCCTTCGGGGAACTCGTCCGGCGAACGACCACGTGAGCGGGCAGCACGCCCGGTACGCCGAAGAGGAGAGGCACCATGCCGGCCGGATCCAGTTCCAAACGCGAACGGCAGTACGAGCACATCAAGGAGAGCGCGGAGGACCGCGGCGAGTCGACGAGGCGGGCCAAGGAGATCGCCGCGCGCACGGTCAACAAGGAGAGGGCCAGGTCGGGCGAGTCGAAGACCGCGGGCAAGGCCTCGACCCGTGACGCCAAATCGTCGTACGAGCGCGGCGGGCAGCGTTCGCACCGCGGCGCGCAGGGCCCCACGAAGGACCAGTTGTACGACGAGGCCAGGAAGCGGAACATCCACGGACGCTCCTCGATGAGCAAGAAGGAGTTGGAGAACGCGCTCGGCCGCTGACGGGAGTGTGCCCTGCCCGCCGCTCCAGGCGGCCGCCGACGCCGTCACAGCCGAACCGGCCTCCCTGCGGTTCGGCTGTGACGTGCACCCTCACACCGAAAGGAGTCGCAGATGAGCAGCGAAACGGCTGGCGGGGTCGTGGTCACGGGCGCGACCGGGAATCTGGGAACGAGCGTGGTGCGCCTGCTCAGCGAGGACCCGCGGGTCGAGTGGGTGCGCGGCGTCGCCCGGCGCACGCCCGGCTGGGCACCCGACAGGACCGAATGGCACACCGTCGACATCGCGTCCGAGCAGGCCGACCTCGCCCCGGTGTTCCGGGGAGCCGGCGCCGTGGTCCATCTGGCGTGGGCGTTCCAGCCGACGCACGATCCGGCGAAGACCTGGCAGACCAACGTGCTCGGCAGCATCAGGGTGTTCGAGGCGGTGGCCGCCGCCCGGGTACCGGTGCTGCTGCACGCCTCGTCGGTCGGCGCCTACTCCCCGGGCCCCAAGGACCGGGCGGTGGACGAGTCCTGGCCGACCCACGGCTGGCCGGACGCCGCCTACTGCCGGGAGAAGGCGTACCTGGAGCGCGCCCTGGACACCTTCGCACGCGACCACCCCGAGATCCGCGTGGTCCGCATGCGGCCGGCGTTCCTGTTCAAGCGGGAGTCCGCGAGCGAACAGCGCCGCATCTTCGGCGGCCGGTTCCTGCCCGGCCCGCTGCTCCGCCCCGACCTGCTGCCCTTCCTGCCGGAGGTGCCCGGTCTGCGGGTGCAGGCACTGCACACGGACGACGCGGCCCGCGCCTTCCATCTCGCCCTGCGGCACAGCGGTGCGCGTGGCGCCTTCAATCTCGCCGCCGAACCACCCCTCGACGCCGGCCGGCTCGGCGAGATGCTCGGCCTGCGCCCGGTCCGGCTGCCCCGCACCGCGGCCAGGTCCGCGATCGCGGCGGCCTGGGGGCTTCATCTGCTTCCCGCGTCCCCCCACCTCTTCGACGCGGTTCTGCGGCTGCCCCTGATGGACTGCGGCCGGGCCCGTGGCGAACTGGGCTGGGAGCCGGAACACACCGCGCCGGAAGTGGTGCGGGAGTTCCTGGGCGGGTTGCGAGCGGGCGTGGGGGCGGACACGGTACCCCTGCGGGGCCGCAAGGTCGGCTGACCGGCCCGGCGTCTGCGTCCCCGCCGTCCTTCCCGCTTCCCGGGGTTCCCCGGGGAATCCCGGGGAACGCCTCACCGTGCGAGCCGGTGACGCTGCCGGGCCCGGCCGCTCAGCCGTCGCCCCAAGCCGACGGCGGCGGCCGCCAGGCCCACCGACGTGGTGGCGGCGGTGGCCACCGGGTGCCGGGCGAGGGCGGCCTGGGCGGAGTGGGGATGGGACTTCTCGTCGAAGACGCCGTGGGCGCCGTAGTCGCTGCCCGCCGGTCCGTCGGACGGGCTGAACAGATTGTCCGCACCGGTCGGGGCCGGACTGTCGGTCTGCTGGGAGTCGAAGCCCGTGCGGGCCAGGTAACGGTCGAGGAGGGCGGGGGCGATCCTGTTGGCCCAGACGGTCGCCGCGGTGCTGGCCCCGATGTAGTACTGCTTGCGTCGGGGGTGGTCGGCGGCGTACAGGACGCCCCGCGCGGCGACCTCGGGCTGGTAGATCGGCGGTACGGGCTGCGGGTGACGGGAGAGCCGCGACCTGACCCAGGAGAACTGCGGGGTGTTGACCGCGGGCATCTGGGCGATCGTGATGTGCACATGGCTCGCCCGGTGGAGCAGTTCGAGGCGCACGGACGACGTGAAGCCGTTGATGGCGTGTTTGGCGCCGCAGTAGGCGGACTGGAGCGGAATCGACCGCTCGCCCAGGGCGGAGCCGACCTGCACGATGGTGCCCCGGTCGCGCGGCAGCATGCGTTCGAGCGCCGCGCGGGTGCCGTTGACGAATCCCAGGTAGGCGACATCGGTCACCCGTTGGTACTCCTCCGCGCTGATCTCGGTGAACGGCGCGAACACGCTGGTGAAGGCGCAGTTGATCCAGACGTCGATGGGGCCGAGGGCCCGCTCGGCGGCCTCGGCGGCGGCCGAGACCTGGCCGGCGTCGGAGGTGTCCGCCTGCTGGATGAAGGGACGCCCACCCAGGGCCGCCACGTCCCGCGCCGCCGCGTCCAGCCCGCCGCGGCCCCGTGCGATCAAGGCGATGGCGGCGCCGCGCCGCGCGTACAGACAGGCGGTGGCACGGCCGATGCCGGCGCTGGCTCCGGTGATGACGACGACTTGCGGCATGGTCGATCCCTCCGGTGCGTGTTCTTCTCAGCGAGTCATGAGGGGCCGGGGCCCCCTCGGACGCCGAGGCGTCGGCCCCGGGGCCGGGTTCCACGGCGCCGCCGAGGGACAGGGCTCTCTCGATCCGGCCCCGCGGCGCCCGGCCGAACTCCCCGGGGGCCGCCGGGACACGGACGGGACCGGCAGCGGTGACATCGCCGCGACCGGCAGCACCCGTGCGGTTTTGGGTTGGTGTGCCGTTCCGGGCTGGTGTGCGCCCCTGGGCCGGTGTGCCGTTCCGGGCGGGTGTGCCGTCCTGGGTGAGCACGTCGGCCTGGGCGAGTGCGCGCTCTTGGGCGACCGTGCTGTCCCAGGGGAGTGGGCCGTCCGGCCAAGGGTGTTGTTGTTCGGCCCTGGTACGACCGTCTCGGTGGTCACCGTCCGCTTGGGCCGTGGTGGCCGCCGGGCAGGAACTCCTGGACCTTTGCCCTGAACCCCTGCCTGACCATCGCGGCACGGTCGCTGTCGCCCTTGAGGACGGCCGTCGCGGCGGCCTCGATCTGGTCGAGGGTGGCGTGCGGCGGAATGGGCGGCACGGCGGGATCGGTCACGAAGTCGAGCACGCAGGGCCGGTCCGCGGCGAGCGCGGCCTCCCAGGCGCCGCGCACCTCGTCCGGCTTCTCGACGCGCTGCCCGGTCAGCCCGACGGAACGGGCGAAGTCGGCGTAGGCCACGTCGGGGATCGACTGCGAGGGCAGGAACTGCGGGGCGCCCGACATGGCCCGCATCTCCCAGGTGACCTGGTTGAGGTCCCGGTTGTTGAACACGGCGACGATGAGCCTCGGGTCCTCCCACTCCTGCCAGTACTTGGCGATGGTGATCAGCTCGGCCATGCCGTTCATCTGCATCGCCCCGTCGCCGACCAGGGCGATCGCCGGCCGGTCGCCGTGCGCGAACTTGGCCCCGATGGCGTACGGCACCCCCGGCCCCATGGTGGCCAGCGTGCCCGACAGCGAACCGCGCATGGCACCGCGCAGCTTCAGATGGCGGGCGTACCAGTTGGCGGCGGACCCGCTGTCCGAGCTGAGGATCACGTTCTGCGGGAGCAGGCCGCCGAGCGTGTGCGTGACGTACTCCGGGTTGATCGGATCGGCCTCCACGGCGGCGCGCCGCTCCATGACCTCCCACCAGCGCGCGACGTTGTCCTCGACCTTCTTCCGCCACGCGGGATGGTCGGCCTGCCTGAGCAGCGGAAGCAGCCGGCGCAGCGTCGTGGCGGCGTCGCCGACGAGGTTGACCTCGAAGGGGTAGCGCAGGCCGACCATGTGCGGGTCGATGTCGATCTGCACGGCCCGTGCCTGCCCGAACTCCGGCAGGAACTGGGTGTAGGGGAAGGAGGAGCCGACGACGAGGAGGGTGTCGCAGTCCCGCATCAGCTCGTACGACGGCCGCGTGCCCAGCAGGCCGATCGCGCCCGTCACATACGGCAGGTCGTCATCGAGGGCGTCCTTGCCCAGCAACGCCTTGGCGACGCCGGCGCCGAGCCGTTCGGCGACCGTCGTCACCTCCGGGCGGGCCCCGCGCGCACCCTGCCCGATCAGCATGGCGGTCCGCTCGCCGGCGTTGAGCACGTCCGCGGCCCGCTGCAGGTCCTCGTCGGCGGGCACCGGCGCATAGTGCGGCATGCCGAGGCTGGAGGGGACCATCTTGAACGCGTGCTCGGGCGGGGAGTAGTCCAGCTCCTGGACGTCGGCCGGGATGATCACGGCGGTCACCGAGCGGCGCGCCAGCGCGGTGCGCAGAGCCCGGTCGAGCACGTTCGGCAGCTGTTCGGGGACGGTGACCATCTCGCAGAAGTCCGAGGCGACGTCCTTGTACAGGCTGACCAGGTCGACCTCCTGCTGGTACGAGCCGCCCATGGCGCTGCGGTTGGTCTGCCCGACCACGGCGACCACGGGCACATGGTCCAGCTTCGCGTCGTACAGGCCGTTGAGGAGATGGATGGCGCCGGGTCCCGAGGTGGCGGCGCACACTCCGACCCGGCCGGAGAACTTGGCGTAGCCGACCGCTTCGAACGCGGACATCTCCTCGTGGCGCGACTGGATGAACCGCGGGTTGTCGTCCGCGCGCCCCCAGGCCGCGAGCAGGCCGTTGATGCCGTCTCCGGGATAGGCGAAGACGTACTCCACGCCCCACTCGCGCAGCCGCTGGAGGAGGTGGTCGGAGACCTTCGTCGACATGGTCGGATCCTTTCCGTGAGGGGCGTGATGACTGTGGTGACTGTGGTGATCAAGGGACTACGGGTGCAGTCGGCGTACGAGGCTCACGGCGGCCGTGGCGGCCAGCGCGCCGGCGCCCGCGGTGGTCGCCCAGCGGGCCGGGGCTGAGGGGACACGGGGGCGCCGGGCCAGGCGCTCGGGCCGGTCGCCGGGCAGCGGGCCGTCGAGTCCGAGTGCCAGTACCTCGGCCAGATGCAGGGCCCGGCGGCCGGTGTCGCCCTGCTCGATCTGGGTGCGGCAGCTGAAGCCGTCCGCCAGCAGCACGTCGTCGGGTGCGGCGGCGCGGACGGCGGGCAGGACGCCCAGCTCGCCGACGGCCAGGGAGACCTCGTGGTGACCTCGTTCGAATCCGAAGTTGCCGGCCAGCCCGCAGCAGCCCTCGTCGAGGACGTCGGTGTCCAGGTGGGCGCGGCGCAGCAGTTCACGGTCGGCGTCGAACTTCATGACGGCGTGCTGGTGGCAGTGCGTCTGCACCGTCGCGTGCCGGGCCAGCCGCGGCGGTTGCCAGTCCGCGCGCAGGAGTTGTTCGGCGAGGGTGCGGACCTGCCCGGCCAGGCGGCGGGCGTCCGGATCGCCGGCCAGCAGCTCCAGGGCGTCGGCCCGGAAGACGGCCGTGCACGAGGGTTCAAGGCCGACGACGGGCGTGCCGGCGTCCAGATAGGGGCGAAGGACCCGCAGCGTATGGCGCAACACCCTTTTCGCCGTGGCCAGTTGGCCGGTGGAGATCCAGGTCAGGCCGCAGCAGACGGGTGCGCCGGGAACGGTGACGCGGAAGCCGGCGTCTTCGAGGACGCGGACCGCCGAGGTCGCGACAGACGGGTGGAAGTAGGTGCTGAAGGTGTCCGGCCACAGCACCACCGCCGCCGGGTCCGCCGGGTCCGGCTCATCGGCGTGGCGGGCCCGCCACCACTGGAGGAAGGACTCACCGGCGAACACCGGCGCCTGCCGGTCGCCGTCCACGCCGGCCAGCCGTTTGCCCGCACCGGCGAGGCCCGGCGCGTGCAGCACACTGTTGACCAGCCCCGGGGCAGGCCGTGCCAGCCGGGCCCACAGCGGCAGCCAGCCCATCGAGTAGTGGGCGGCGGGCCGTGGCCGACCGGCGTAGTGGTGCGCCAGGAACTCCGCCTTGTACGTGGCCATGTCGACGCCGGTCGGGCAGTCCGACTTGCATCCCTTGCAGGCCAGGCACAGATCGAGGGCGTCGCGTACCGCGGTGGAGCGCCAGCCGTCGGCGACCGCCGAGTCCGGGTGCCCGTCCAGCATCTCGAACAGCAACCGGGCGCGTCCCCGGGTGGAATGCTCCTCCTCCCGGGTGGCCCGGTACGAGGGACACATCACGCCGCCCCGGTGGCTGCGGCAGTTGCCGATGCCCACACAGCGCAACACGGCCCGGGTGAAGGAGTGGTCGTCCTCCGGATAGCCGAAGTGCGTGCCGTTCGCGGCCGGTTGCCAGGACGGCCCGAGGCGCAGTTGCCCGTCCACCGGGTGCGGGTCGACCACCTTGCCCGGGTTCATCCGGTTGCCGGGGTCGAACAGCGCCTTCAGTTCCCGGAAGGCGGTCACGAGCGGTTCGCCGAACATCCGGGTCAGCAGTTCGCCCCGGGCCTGGCCGTCCCCGTGCTCTCCGGACAGGGAACCTCCGTAGGAGGCCACGAGGTCGGCGGCCCGTTCCACGAAGCGCCTGAAGTCCGCCACCCCGTCCGCGGTCCGCAGCCCGAACGGGATGCGGGTGTGCACGCACCCCTGCCCGAAGTGGCCGTACAGGGAAGGGTGGTCGTAGTCGAACTCCACGAACAGCCGCTTCAGGTCGCGCAGATAGTCACCGAGGCGGTCGGGCGGTACGGCGGAGTCCTCCCAGCCCTCCCAGGTCTCGCGGTCGTCCGGTGGCCGGGCCGTCACGCCGAGGCCGGCCTCCCGCGCCTTGAGCATCTGCTGCTCGCGGTCGGGGTCGTCGGAGAACGCGACGGAGGGGTCCTTCTCCCTGCGGCCCATCGCCTTGAGCAACTGGTGTGCCTGGTCGTCGGCCTCCTCCTGGCTGTCGCCGCTGAACTGCAGCAACAGCCAGGAGTCCGCTTCGGGCAGCGCGTCGAGGGAGTCCAGGTAGGCGTGTTCCTCGCGCATGAGCTGGGCCATCCGCCCGTCCAGGGCCTCCAGTTGGGTCGGGGCACAGTGCTCAAGCAGCCGCGGTACGTCGTCGGCGGCGCGGCAGATGTCGTCGTAGCCGAGGACCAGCAGCGACTGGTAGGGCGGCACGGGGACGAGGTCGAGTTCGGCGCGCAGGACGGTGACGAGGGTGCCCTCGCTGCCGACCAGGGCCCGTGCGACGTCGAAGCCGCGCTCCGGCAGGAGCGAGTCGAGGTTGTAGCCGGAGACCCGGCGCGGGATGTCCGGGTAGCCGCGCCGGATGTCCGCCAGGTGCCCGGCGACGAGACGGTCGAGACCCTCGTAGATCTCGGCCCGGCGACCGCCCTCGGCGGTGATCTGCGCGCGCTCGGCCCGGGAGGTCGGGCCGACCCACATGCGCAGGCCGTCGTAGGTCTGCACCTCAAGGCGGCGCACGTTGTCGACCGTCTTGCCGTACGCCTGCGCGGACGCCCCGCAGGAGTTGTTGCCGATCATGCCGCCCAGCGCACAGTGGCTGTGGGTGGACGGCTTGGGACCGAACTGCAGACGGTGATCGGCCAGGCGCCGGTTGAGTTCGTCCAGGACGATCCCGGGCTCCACCACACAGGTACGGGTGTCCGGGTCGACCGCGACCAGGGCATGGCAGTACTTGCTCCAGTCGATCACGACAGCCGTGTTCGTCGTCTGACCGGCGAGGCTCGTGCCTCCGCCCCGGGACAGCACGGGGGCCCCGAACCGGGCGCACACCTCGACCGCGCGGGCACCGGCCTCGACCGTGCGGGGCACGACCACGCCGAGGGGGACCTGCCGGTAGTTGGAACCGTCCGTGGCGTAGGCGCCCCTGGTGCCCGGATCGAAGCGGACCTCGGCGTCGGTCTCGGCACGCAGCGCCGCTACCAGCCGGTCGGCGGGCGCTTCGAGGACGGTATCGCTCATGGTCGGCCTCCCGGCTGGCGTGGTTGTCCGTCGGGTACGGGCCATCGGGTACCCAGGAATGCGACGTCTTTCGCCATGACGATCCGTGCCCCCATGTTGCGCTCCATCATGTCCAGGGCCGCGTCCGCCAGCCGCGGGTGGATGGAGGCGACGGCGTCCCGCGCCACGGTGACCTCCAGATGACGGATGTGCGCGTCCAGCGCGGAGTAGAGCACGCACTGCTCGGTGACCTGGCCGCTCAGCACCACGTGTCCGGCGCCCAGGCGCCACAGCAGATACGACAGGGGTGTCTCGTAGAAGATCGAGTGGCGGGCCTTCACGACGAACAGCGACTCGTCGTCGGGCCTGATCGGCTCGATGAGGTCGGCGTGCGGCCGGGACAGCGCGGTCTCCAGCAGTTCTCCGTGGTGGGAACGCCACAGCCCGAAGTTGTCGTTCGCGTACACGACCGGCACGTCCGCCGCACGGGCCCGGCCGATCAGGTCCGCGAGGACGGGCACGACCTGCCGTGCGGAGGGCACGAGCAGTTCGGCGTCCTCGTGGTCGTAGGTGTTGATCATGTCGATCACGATGAGGGCGAGACCCGCCGCCTTTGTGCCGCCGTGCATGGCCGCCACCACCGTCCGGTGCCTCAGTCGCGCAGCCGCGGCAGGACCTTCGTGCGGTAGAAGTCGAAGAAGCCCTGTTGGTCCTCGCCGATCTGCTGCACGTACACGGTGTCGAAACCGGCGTCGACGAACGCGTTCACCGCCTCGACATGCGCATCCGGATCGTCACCGCACGGCACGGCGGATGCCACCTGCTCCGGTGTGACCAGTTCGCTCGCCTGCTCGAAGTGGCGCGGGGTGGGCAGGATCTGCCCCAGCTCACCGGGCAGTTGCTGGTTCGCCCACAGACGGTGCGCGGTGCGGACCGCCTCCCGCCGGTCGGGGCCCCAGCACGCCTTGAAACCGCCGTACACCGGCTTGGCGCCACCGCCACCGCGCCGGAAACGTTCGACCAGGGCGCGGTCGGGCATCATCGTGATCAGCCCGTCGCCGATGCGCGCCGCGCTCTCCGCGGCCTGCGGGCCGAAGGCGGAGACGTCGATGGGCACCGGCTCGTCGGGCAGGGTGTACAGCCGGGCGTTCTCCACGGTGTAGTACCTGCCGTGGTGGCTGATCTGCTCACCGGTGAGCAGGTTCCGGATGATCTGCAGGGCCTCCTCCAGCATGGCCAGTCGAACCGCGGCCTCGGGCCAGCCGGTGCCCAGGATGTGCTCGTTGAGGGCTTCGCCGCTCCCCACGCCCAGCCGGAACCGGCCGCCCAGCTGTACCGCGCTGGTGGCGGCGGCCTGGGCGATCACGGCGGGATGCGTGCGCACCAGCGGGCAGGTCACCGCCGTCTCGACGGGCAACGAGACCGCCTGCGACAGGGCGCCGATCACCGACCACACGAACGGGCTCTGGCCCTGTCGGTCGTTCCACGGGTGGTAGTGATCGGAGATCCAGAGGGCGTCGAACCCGGCCTGCTCCGCCATGCGCGCCTGGTCGACGAGCGCCGCCGGAGGGTGTTCCTCGCAGGACAGGAAATATCCGAAGTGAGCCATCTGTATGCCTTCCTGGTGGAACGTGGCCGCGCTTCGAGTACCCGGGGGAGCGGACCGTCGAACCCGCCCTGTACGCGGCGGGGGTGCCCGGCCGGCGGCAGCGCGTACGGCGCGAGGTTCGTGGCGGTCCGTGTCGCCCGGCGGGCCCCGGGTACCCGGCCCCTGCCTGAGCCGTCGTACGGCTGCGGGCGCCGGGCCGGGTGAGCCGGGTGAAGGGAGTGGTCGTGAGGACGAACGCGCAGGGCTCGCAGCACGCACGGCACGCCGCAGCGGCCACCCCGCCCGTCGCCGCGAAGGGGCCGCCGCCACCGCACAAGGACCCGCCCCCTGACCGCGGCCGGCAGATCCTCGAAGCGGCCAAGCAGGTGGGTGCCGTCCTGAAGCGGTCGGGGCACCGGTTCGCGCTCGCCGGGAGCGTGGCGGTCTACGCCCACGGCGGCGGCGACCGCCCCCAGCACGACGTCGATTTCTGTGTCCTTCCCGAGGACGCCGGGGCGGTGGCGGAGGACCTGCGCGCGGCCGGTCTCGGGGTGCGCGTCCCGCCGGAGGACTGGCTGCTGAAGACCACGTGCCTCGACCAGGACGTCGACCTCATCTTCGAACTGTCCGACCGGCCGGTCACCGAGGAACTGCTGGACCGCGCCGAGGAACTGCCGGTGGACTCCGTGCGCATGCCGGTGCTGTCGGCGACCGATCTGCTGGTGAGCCTGAACACCGCCTTCTCCGAGCACCACTGCGACTTCGGGGCGGTACTCCCCGTGGCCCGCTCGCTGCGCGAGAAGGTCGACTGGGACGAGGTGCGCAGCCGGTGCGGACACGAGCCGATGCCCGCGGCGTTCCTGTTCCTGCTGGAGCGGCTGAACGTCATCGCCCCGGACCGGCCGCCCGCATCGCGGCGGGAGCACCGGTGAACCCGCGGGGCTGCCTGGAGTACCGGGTCGCTCATCTGGCCGAGCGGCTGGCGGAGGGCAACCTCGGCGAGCTGGGTGTGCGGGCCGAGATCCGCGGCGAGGCCCTTGTGCTGACCGGCACGGTGGGCACCGTCCGGTGCCGCGAGGACATCCTGCGCATCGCCCACGAGACCTTGCCGGGCCTGCCCGTGCACAGCGACCTCGTCATCGCGGACAGCGGTCCGCCCGACCACGCGGAGGAGTTCTGGTGATCCGGGTGGCGGCCGTCGGCGACATCCACATGGGGCCCGAGAGCCGGGGCACGCTCCGCCCCGCCTTCGAGACCCTGCCGGACTGCGCGGACGTGCTGCTGCTGGCCGGTGACCTCACCCGGCACGGCACCCCCGAGGAGGCGCGCGTGGTCGCCCGGGAGATAGCGGACCTGGGCGTGCCGGTGGTCGCCGTCCTCGGCAACCACGACCACCACGACGGACGGGCCGACGAGGTGACGGCCGTCCTGCGGGACACCGGAGCACAGGTCCTGGAGGGCGAGGCGACGGTCGTGACCGGGTCCGGACTGCGCATCGGCGTGGCCGGCACCAAGGGGTTCGGCGGCGGGTTCGCCGGCCGCTGCGCCGGTGAGTTCGGCGAAACGGTCATGAAGGAGTTCGTCCGCTACTCGCGCCGCCGGGCCGACGGCCTGCGCGGCGCCCTGGAGGAACTGGGCCGCGGCGAGTGCGATGCGCGGATCGCCCTGACGCACTTCTCTCCCGTGCCGGACACACTGGCCGGTGAACCCCTGGAGATCTACCCCTTCCTCGGCAGCTATCTGCTCGCCGAGGCCATCGACACGGCCGGCGCCGACCTCGCCGTCCACGGCCATGCGCACTTCGGCGCGGAGCACGGCATGACCGGGGGCGGGGTCAAGGTGCGGAACGTGGCACAGCCCGTCATTGGGCGGGCCTTCCACGTCTACTGCCTGCCCGACGGGGGGCCCGGGGCGGCGCCGACCCGCGGGCGCTCCGCGCGTCCGCTGCCCGTCGCCGGGCGACCGCCGCCGTGAGCTGCTGTCGCACCGGCTGCGGCAGCGTGCCCCCGGTCACCGCGGTCACCACGTTCGAGGCGAGGCGGTGCAACTTGGTGTTGGTGCCCTGGGAGGCCATGACCAGCACGTCCCAGGCCTCGTCGGCGCTCAGTCCGAAGGAGGCCATCAGGATGCCGCGGGCCATGTCGATCTCCGGCCGGGTCTGCAGGGCGCGCCGAAGCTGGACGACCTCCGAGCGCAGGCCGTCGCCGTCGCCGTCGTCCGTGGCTACGCCGTGCTCGCCGTCTGTGCTGTCTGCGCCGCCTGCGCCGTCTTCGGTGTCTGCGCCGTCTGCGGTGTCTGCGGTGTCTTCGTCGGGGTCGGCGTCCGTGGCCTTCTGCGCCGGCGTGAACAGGCCGCGGGTGTCCGTGAGGGTCAGCAGCCGTTCCGCCACGGGACTGGCCGCCGTCACGGCGATCGTCTTGCCCACGGCGAGCGCCTGCCGGCGAAGCGTCAGCAGCACATTGAGCGCGGAGCAGTCCCAGAACGTCAGGTCGCCGAGATCCAGGTCGAGGCGCGAGACCGGCTTGTCCAGCGCGGCGCGCAGGGTGTGCTCCAGCAACTCGGCGTCGTCGAAGCAGAGTTCTCCGTCGATGCGGACGACGACATGGTCGCCGTCACATCGCGTGACGATCGAGGAGGAGATCGTTCTCGTGCAGACGGGGTCGTGCCCGTCGGACCGTGTCGTGTCGGGCGGCTGCGGCATGACTGCCTCTCCGTGGGTCCTGCGTATCCCCGGCCACCAGCCTCGCCCGCCGTGCGCAGCCCGTCAAGATATACATGAATTTTGTTTCGTTCTTTTGAGTACGTGCACGCCCGGCCGTACCCTGTTGCCCATGGTTGGAGTGGATGGAGTGCCCGAGCCGCACATCGGATGGACGTTCCTCACCAGCCACGCCCGTGTGCTGGCCACCATCGCCGACAACCGCAGGGCGCGCATCCGCGACATCGCCGCGCGCTGCCGGCTCACCGAACGCGCCGTTCAGAAGATCATCTCGGATCTGGAGCGGGACGGCTATCTCTCCCACACCCGCCAGGGGCGCGGCAACAACTACCGGATCGACGCCACCAAGATCCTGCGCCATCCGGCCGAAGCCGACCTGACGGTGGCCTCCCTGCTGTCGCTGCTGATCCGGGACGAGGCCGAGCGCCACGGCGTGGTGCGGCAGGTCCCGTCCGACCGGTGAGCGCACCCCCGGCGCCGAAGGACGTCAGCCGAACGCGTCACGCAGCGCCGGGAGCAGCGTCTTCTCCGACCAGTCCAGGAACTCCGGCTGCGTGTCGCCGCCGATCTGGACGAGGGCGACCTCGGTGAACCCGGCCTCCGCATAGGGCCGTACCGCCGCCACGAAGTCGTCCGGGTCGTCGCCGCACGGGACGGCCGCGGCCACGTCGTCGCGGGTCACGAACCGGGTCGCCTGCTCGAAGGAGTCCGGGTGGGGCAACTCCGAGTTGACCTTCCAGCCGAGCCCGAACCAGCGGAACTGCGCGTGGGCGCGGCGTACGGCGGTGTCGCGGTCGCGGTCGTGGCTCACCGGGAGCTGACCCACCCGCGGCTTGCCGGTGCCGCCGTGCCGGTCGAAGGCGTCCAGCAGGCCCTTTTTGGGTTCGGTGGCGATGAGCAGGTCCGCGAGACGGCCGGCGAGTGCGCAGGACCGGTCCCCGGACACCGCGATGCCGATCAGCGGCGGCGTTTCGGGCAGGTCCCACAAGCGGGCCGACTCCACCTGGAAGTGCGTGCCGTGATGCGTCACATGGCCGCCCTCGAACAGGGCGCGGATGATCCGCACCGCCTCGTCGAGCATCTCGTGCCGCACGTCGACCGGGGGCCAGCCGCCGCCCACCACATGCTCGTTGAGGTTCTCGCCGGCACCGAGCCCGAGCCGGAACCTGCCCTCGGACAGCAGGTGCACGGTGGCCGCCTGCTGGGCCACCACCGCCGGGTGGTAGCGGACGGTCGGGCACGTCACGTACGTCATCAGCGGGATGGACGAGGTGGCCTGGGCCGCGGCGCCGAGGACGCTCCACGCGTACGGGGCGTGCCCCTGGGAGCGCAGCCAGGGGAAGTAGTGGTCGGAGATCACCGAGAAGCCGAAGCCCGCGCCCTCGGCACGGACGACATGGTCCACCAGGTCACGCGGGCCGGACTGCTCGGTCATCATCGTGTATCCGATGTGCACCATGACGACCCGGGTCCCCCGGGGGACGGCCGGAAAACGACCGGACCGGCGCTTCGTTTCGTCCGACTCCCACCGGGCACCCGATGGCGCCGTGCCTGCGCGTCGCGGGACGGTGGCGGTCCCACGGTGCTTGGATGCCGGTGGCGGCGTAAGGAGGCGGGCCATGACGGGGCGTACGGTCCTTGCCGCCATCGGTGAACTGGCGGCCTGGTGGGCCGGGCTCGCCCTGCTGTGGCTGGTGCTCATCAGCTCGGTCCAGCCCCTTGAGATCGCGGTCGGCGCGAGCGCCGCGGCCCTCGGGGCCGTCGCCGCGCGGGCCGCACGGCAGGCGGGGAGGGAACGTTGAACGGCTGGGTTCTCGCGGCGACGATCCTGCTCGGCGCGGGGCTGGCGGCGACCGTCTGGGGCGTGGCGAGCGGGCCGCCGGCCCGCCGGGCGGTGGCACAGAACCTCACCACTTCCGTCGCCTGCCCGAGTCTGCTGCTCCTCGCCGAGGGCTACGACCGCTCCTCCTATGTGGATCTCGCCCTGCTCCTGGCGCTGCTGGGACCGGTCGGCACGCTCGTCTTCGCGCGGCTGCTCGCCGAGGACCTGGCCGAGACCAGGGCGTCCGCCTGGCGGCTGACGTGGGCGGCGGCAGGCGTGGGCGCGGTCGTCGTGGTCGCCGTGTGCGTGGCCCAGGGCCCGGGGCGCGCCATGGTGAAGCTCCTGGTGACCGGCGCCTTGCTGATCGGCGGGAACCTCGTCGCCTCCCGTGCGCTGGCGGGCGGCTTTCGGGGGGTGCGCGGTGGCTGACGCGTCGATCGTCGTGGTTCTGGTGCTGGTGGCCGCCACCGCCACGGCGGCCGTCGCCACCCGCGATCCGGCCCGTCAGGCGCTCGTGCTGTCCGTGCTGGGCGTCGTCCTGGCCGTGCTGTTCACCGTGTTGCAGGCCCCCGACGTCGGCCTGTCGCAGCTGGCGGTCGGCGCGGCCCTCACCCCGCTGCTGATCATGCTGTCCGTGCGCAAGCTCAGGCGGCGCGCCCGGACCCGGGACAGGGACGGCGACGGATGAGCCGCCGGCTGCGCCTGGCCGTGCTGGCCTGCGGCGGCGCGGGCCTCGCCGTGCTGCTGGTCCTCGCCTGCCTCGACCTGCCCTCCTTCGGCGGGCGATGGCATCCCTACGCGGAGCGGGCCGTGCGCGCCTCACTGGCCCGGCACACCGCCAACACCATCGCCTCCGTCAACTTCGATCTGCGCGCCTACGACACCCTCGGCGAGATGAGCATCCTGTTCGCCGCGGTACTGGGCTGTGTGGTCCTGCTACGGCAGGCCAGGGACGAACACCGTGCGCCGCCCGCACCCGCCGACGTGGCACCGCCCGTGAGCCGCTACGCCCTGATCGTGCTGCCCGTCACCCTGGTCGTGGGCGTCTACGTCATCGCCCACGGGCAGCTCAGCCCCGGCGGCGGATTCCAGGGAGGGGTGGTCGCAGCCACGGCACTGCACCTGCTCTACCTCGGCGCCGACTACCGGGCCCTGGAGCGCATCCGCCCGATCGGGGCGTTCGAGGTCTGCGACGCGCTCGCCGCCGGCGCGTACCTGGTCCTGGGCCTCGCCGGCGTCCTGGCCGGCACCGCCTTCCTTGCGAACACGCTGCTGCCCTACGGCACCTTCAACACGCTGTCGTCCGGCGGCACGGTGCCCCTGCTGAACGCGGCCATCGGCATGGAGGTGGCGAGCGCCGTCGTGGTGCTGCTCGCCCGGTTCCTCGATCAGGCCGTCGAGATCGAGGAGGAGCAGGGGAGTTGAGCCGTCCGTGATGCATGTCTTCCCCTATCTGGTCGCCGTCTACATCTTTCTGGCCGGCTGTCTGGGCCTTGCGACCAGCCGGAACCTGATCCACGCCGTGGGCTGTCTGTCCGTGTGCCAGTCCGCGACGTACGTCCTGCTGCTGGCCGTCGGCTACCGGGACGGCGGGACCGCCCCCGTCTTCTCCGATGTGAAGCCGGGCACCCGGCCCCTGGTGGATCCCGTCGTGCAGGCCCTCACCCTCACCGACATCGTCGTGGGCGCCACCGTCACCGCGCTGCTGCTTGCGCTCGTCCTGCAGGTCGCCAAGCGGCACGGCACGGTCGACCCCGACGAACTGATGGAGCTGCGCGGCTGATGCACCATCTGCTCCCGCTGCTCACGGCGGTGCCGCTGCTGGGCGCCGCGGTGCTGGTCGCCACGGGCCGCCGGCTGCCACGGCTCGCCGCGGAGAGCACCGCATGCGCCGTCTCGGGCGGCGCCGCGGCCCTCGCGCTGGTGCTGCTGGCGCACTCCTCGCCCACCCTTGCCGAACACGTCGGCGGATGGGGGCCCGGCATCGGCATCGTGCTGGTCGGTGACGCACCGGCGCTCGGCACGGCCGCCCTCGTCGCGCTGCTGACGCTCGCGGCACTGGTGTACTCCTGGCACTACTTCGACGAGCCGCCGCGCGGCCACGCCGGTTCCTTCCCGGCCCTGATGCTGGTGTTCCAGGCGGGAATGTCCGGCTTCGCCCTGGCCGGCGACCTGTTCAACGCGTTCGTGTTCTTCGAACTGATGGGCGTCGTCGCCTACGCGCTGACCGGCTACCGGATCGACGAGGCGAAGCCCGTGCAGGGCGCCCTGACCTTCGGCGTCGTCAACTCCCTGGGCGCCTACGGGCTGTTGATGGGCATCACGCTGCTGTACGCGCGCACCGGCGAGCTGGGCATGGCCCGCATCGGAGACGGCCTGGACGCACACGGCGGACCCGACGCACTGGTCCTCGCGGCGTTCGTGCTGGTGACGACGGGCCTGCTGGTGAAGGCCGCCGCCGCGCCGTTCCACTTCTGGCTCCCGGACGCCCACGCGGTCGCCCCCACCCCGGTGTGCATGCTGTTCTCCGGCGTCATGGTGGAACTCGGCGCGTACGGCGTCTGGCGGGTGTACACCACCGTGTTCGCCGGGCCGGGCGGCATCCCGGCGGGCGACGTGCAGCGCGCGCTGGTGACCCTCGGCGTGCTCACGGCGCTGACCGGGGCCCTCATGTGCTGGTACCAGCGGCACATCAAGCGGCTGCTGGCCTACTCCACGATCGCCCACATGGGTCTGTTCGTCGTCGGCATCGGCGTGCTCAAGCCGGCGGCCGAGGACGGAGTGGCGCTGTACGTCCTCGGGCACGCCGGGGTGAAGGCCGCGCTGTTCGCCTGCGCCGGTGTCCTCCTCGACCGGTTCGGCAGCCTCGACGAGCACGCCCTGCACGGCAGGGCCCGTCGGATGCGCGGCGTGGGGGCGATGTTCGCGGTGGGCGCGCTCGGTCTCGCGGGCCTGCCGCCGTTCGGCACGGCCCTCGGGAAGTCGACCGTCGAGGAGGCCGTCGGCGGCCCGCTCACGGCGCTGTACGTCACCGCGTCGGCGATCACCGCCGCCGCGGTGCTCCGGGTCACCGCCCGGGTCTTCTGGGGACTCGGCCCACGCCCCGAGGACTCGTCAGGCTACGAGACCACCGGCTTGCGCGAGCAGCCCGAGACCGGGGGCAGACTGCTGCGGGTCCCGGACACCATGACGGCCGTCCCGGCGGTGCTGCTCGCCGCCGCGCTCGCCGTCGGCGTGGTGCCCGGTTTCGCCGCGGCCGTGGCCCGCGGTGTCGACGCCGCGGGCTCCGGGGACGTGCACTGGAGGCCGCCCGGTGTCCTGCTCGGTCTGCTGTCCACGGGGCTGGCCGTGGCTCTCGCCTGCCGCGCCGTGGTACGTCCGCGCCGGGTGCCGGCCCCGGGCTGGGCGCAGCGGCTGCGGCGGCTCCAGTCCGGGCACGTCGGAGACTATGTGGCCTGGCTGCTGCTCGGGGCCGCCGCGCTGGGGGCGCTGGCCCTGCCGGGCGTCCTCGGCGGCTGAACCGGGTTGTCTGCGTCAGTAGCGCTCAGGAGGGTCCCTACCCGGCGCAGGGCGTCCGGTCCGGCGGAGCTGTGCCAGCGCGCCGGATCGGCCGTGCGCCGTCCCCCGGCAGCGCCGACACCGTGCGCCTCCCGAACCGGCGGCGCCCCGTCGGCCGAGCCGTCGGCGCCGTAGCCAGAATTTTGCATGTCTCTGCATTTTTTCAGTAGAGTGCAAGGTGTGGAGAAGCGGGAGCGCACCGTCGGGCTGCGTGAGCAGAAGAAGAGAGCGACCCGGCACGCCCTGTTCGAGGCGGCGATACGGCTTGCCGCGGAGTACGGCGTGCAGCAGGTGACGGTCGAGGCGATCAGCGAGCGGGCGGGCGTCTCGCCGCGGACGTTCTTCAACTACTTCAAGGGCCGTGAAGACGCGTTCGTCATGGCCGACCCGGAGGTGGGGGAGCGGATCCGGCAGGCGGTGCGCGAGGCCCCCGCCGAGCGTTCCGCGCTGGACGTGCTGCGGGAGGCCATGGCCGAACAGATCGCCGGCATGGAGCTGGATCGCGAACTGTGGTCGCTGGTCGCCCTGGTGCTCTCCCGCTCCCCGGAACTCACCTCCCGGCTGCTGTCCCTGCAGGCCGAGGAGGAGCGGGCGCTCGCCGAGGCGTTCACGGTACGGCTTCGTGCGCAGGGCACGACCGGCCCCCGGGCCGAGCTGTATGCCACGCTGCTCGCCTCGCTCAGCACCGCCGCGATCCGCGTCGCGATGACGCACTGGTACGAACACGACGGCGGCAGCGCGTTCCTCGACGTCTTCCACCAGGTCTTCGATCAGCTCGCCGCGGGGTTCGTCCGCCCCCTCGACGAGTCCTGAACCGATTTCTTCCCGTCCTTCGAAGGATCACCCGTGAGTGCTGTGAGCGCCGAGGCGCCCCCCGTCCCGATGCAGTCCCGTCAGATACTCCAGGCCATGTCCGGGCTGATGGCCGGCATGTTCGTGGCCGTTCTGGCCGGAACCGTCGTCTCCAACGCGCTGCCCCGGATCATCGCCGACCTCGGAGCGAGCCAGTCCTCCTACACCTGGGTGGTCACCGCCGAGCTGCTCGCGATGACGGCCACCGTGCCGTTGTGGGGCAAGCTCTCCGACCTGTTCAACCAGAAGCTGCTGCTCCAGCTGTCGCTCGGCCTCTTCGTCGTCGGCTCCCTGGTGGCCGGCTTCTCCCAGGGCGTCGGCATGCTGATCGTGAGCCGCGTCATCCAGGGCATCGGCGCTGGCGGTCTCACCGCGCTCGCCCAGGTGGTCATGGCCGCGATCATCCCGCCGCGTGACCTCGGCCGCTACGGCGGCATCTTCGGCGCGGTGTTCGCCGTCGGGACCGTCGCCGGCCCGCTGGTCGGCGGCGTGCTGGTGGACACCGACTGGCTGGGCTGGCGCTGGTGCTTCTTCGTCGGCATCCCCTTCGCGCTGGCCGCCATCGTCATCCTGCAGCGGACACTGCGGCTGCCCACCGTGCGCCGTGAGGTGCGGATCGACTGGCTGGGCGCCTTCCTCATCGTCGCCGGTGTCTGCGCCCTGCTGATCTGGACCTCGCTCGCCGGCAACGAGTTCGCCTGGGCGTCCTGGCAGACCGCCGCGCTGACCGGCGCCGGTGCGGTGCTGCTGGCGGGGGCCGTTCTCGTGGAGTCCCGGGCGGCCGAGCCGGTCATCCCGCTCACCGTCTTCCGCAACCGCACCGTCACGCTCACCACCGTGGCCAGCTTCTTCGTCGGTCTCGCCATGTTCGCCGGATCGGTCTTCCTCGCCCAGTACTTCCAGGTCGCCCTCGGCAAGTCGCCCACGGTCGCGGGCCTGATGAGCCTGCCGATGATCGGCGGCCTGCTGGTCTCCTCCACGGTGGCCGGACAGATCATCAGCCGCACCGGACGCTGGAAGGCCTTCCTGATCGCCGGCGGCGTCGTGATGAGCGCGGGCCTCGCCCTGCTGTCCCTGCTGGACTCCGACACCGGGTTCGGGGTCCTCAGCCTCTACATGGCCGTCCTGGGTATCGGGGTCGGCATGCTGATGCAGAACCTCGTGCTGGCCGCGCAGAACGATGTGGCCGCGCACGAGTTGGGCGCCGCGACCTCCACGCTCTCCTTCTTCCGCAGCCTCGGCGGCACCGTCGGCACCAGCGTCCTCGGTGCCCTGCTGGCCAACCGGGTCGCCGACGAGATGGCCAAGGGGCTGAAGGACCTGCCCGCCGAAGCCGCCCAGGGCGCCGCGGCAGGCGGTCACGGGGCGGTCCCGGACATGACCACCCTGCCCGAGCCGGTGAAGGGCGTGGTCGAGCACGCCTACGGCGTGGCCACGGGCGACCTGTTCCTGATGGCCCTCCCGTTCGCGGTGATCGCGCTGATCGCCGTGCTGTTCGTCAAGGAGGCGCCGCTGAAGACCACGACGGCGTTGCAGCGCAGGGCCGAAGAGGAGACACAGAGGTCTCCCGACCTCACCCACTGACGCCCCCGCGCCGGCGGGGTGGTGGCCTTCGGGTTTTGTGTCGTCGCGGTCGGTCGGGTGGGTCAGGGTGGTGGGAATCCGGCGGTGTCCGGCAGGTCCGGGTCGAGGTCGGGGCGGCGCAGTGGGCCCATGAGTGCGCAGTCGACGTCGACCACGCCCTCGACCCCGCGCACCAGCCGGGCCACGACGGGTACGGGTGTGGTGTTCGGGACGTGGGCGGTGAGTGTCCGGACTCGCGCATCGGCGCCCTGGCGCGGCCGGGACGTGCGGGCCGGCACCGGCTCCGTGTCGTCGCGGTCGGTCGGGTGGGTCAGGGTGGTGGGAATCCGGCGGTGTCCGGCAGGTCCGGGTCGAGGTCGGGGCGGCGCAGTGGGCCCATGAGTGCG